>NZ_JBYCCV010000035.1:0-37782 GCF_057473825.1 Aliterella sp. E5.1 | reverse complement strand
CTTTGGGTATATGTATAATCTCATACCTAGAAGTGAAAGTCAAGACTAATTGGAGACTAAGAGTCTCCCGCTATCCATCCCCTCCCTGCCTGCGGCGAGGAAGGGGAATTCCGCGAAATCCGTTAAAAAGCTTTGAATAAATTTCTGAAATTATGACTATTACTACTCGTCGTAAATCAAACACTTTCTACGTCATCTTAATTGCTGGCGCTGCTGCCCTCGGTGGCTTCTTATTTGGTTTTGATACTGCCGTCATTAACGGCGCTGTTGCCGCTTTATCTAAATCTTTTGGTGCCAAACAGCGTTTTAACTGGACTTGCCGTGTCTTTAGCATTGTTGGGTTCGGCGCTGGGAGCCTTCTATGCCGGAAAGATCGCCGACCGTTATGGGCGCGTCAAAGCAATGGTAGTAGCGGCGGTTTTGTTTACTATCAGCGCTATTGGTTCTGGGTTTGCTTTTACTATTTGGGATTTTATCTTTTGGCGGGTGTTGGGTGGCGTTGCCGTGGGCGCGGCTAGTGTGATTGCGCCTGCTTATATTGCCGAATGTTCTCCTGCTAATTTGCGCGGAAGACTCGGTTCTTTACAGCAACTAGCAATTGTTGTCGGAATTTTTATTGCCCTGTTATGCGACTACTTTATTGCCGTGTCCGCAGGTTCGGCAGAAGCGCCGTTTTTATTTGGAGTTGCTGCTTGGCGCTGGATGTTTTGGACAGAAATTCCTCCTGCCGTACTTTATGGAATGTCAGCGTTGATGATTCCTGAGTCACCACGCTACCTAGTTGCCCAAAATCGGGAGAAAGAAGCGGCTAAAGTCCTCACCAAAATTATTGGGGGCAATGTCTTAGAAAAAATCAATGAAATTAGACAAACCGTAATGAGAGAGCGCGAACCTAGCTTTTCCGATCTCTTAAGCAGAAGTGGCGGACTTTTGCCGATTGTATGCCTGGGAATTGGCTTATCGGTATTCCAGCAATTTGTCGGAATCAACGTAATTTTCTATTACAGCAGCGTTTTATGGCAGGCAGTGGGTTTTTCTGAGCAAGACTCCCTCTGGATTACAGTCATTACTGGGGCAGTAAATATTATTACTACCTTAGTTGCGATCGCTTTTGTAGATAAATTCGGTCGTAAGCCCTTGCTGCTCCTAGGTTCTCTGGGCATGACACTAACTTTAGGTCTAACCTCTATTTTTGCTAATGCCGCCCTCGATGCCTCTGGCAACCCAACATTGACTGGTTCGGCGGGAGTTACAGCGCTAATTGCTGCTAACCTCTATGTATTTTGCTTTGGTTTTTCCTGGGGTCCTGTGGCCTGGGTAATGCTAGGAGAAATGTTCAATAATAAACTTAGAGCCGCAGCTTTGGCGATCGCTGCTTCTGTGCAATGGGTGGCTAATTTCATCATCTCTACTTCTTTTCCTCCCCTGCTGCAATATTTCGGCTTAGGTTCTGCCTACGGTTTATATACAATTTCCGCCGCTATCTCGTTCTTTTTTGTCCTCTTTTTGCTGAAGGAAACTAAAGGCATTGAGTTAGAGGATATGTAATCAGTTTTCTCATAGTGGTGTTGCCTAACTAATTAAGGAAATAGTTTAAAACAGCCCAAATCTCTGTTTAAGTAACATCACTTACTCCCTAAACCTATTGAGAGGAAGTAAATATGTTTAATAAAATTCTCGTTGCAATAGATACATCCGAAGCTAGCGATCGCGTATTTAATCGAGCAATGGTACTAGCAAAGGCAACGGGGGCGCACCTCATGCTGCTACACGTGCTTTCTAGTGAAGAACAGGGTAGCCCCTATCTGCCCATAATATTTTCTGGTTTAGGCTACGCCGGAGGTGACAAAATCATTGAAAACTATCGAGAGGAATGGGATGTTTTTGCCAAGCAATGTTTGGAGTTACTAAAATCCCGTCAAGAGGAAGCAACTCAAGCAGGAGTAAAAGCCGAATTTACTCAACATCCTGGTAGTCCTGGTAAAACTATTTGTGACTTTGCCCATACTTGGGAAGCTGATACCATCGTCATCGGGCATCGGGGTCACTCTGGCATAAGCAAGTTGATTTTAGGCAGTGTGAGTAATTATGTTCTGCATCATGCTCATTGTTCTATCCTCATTGTGCAGTAACGCTTTAGAGCCAAAGAGTTTAATCGCCTTTCTATAGTGCCAATAAGTGCGATCGCCTGGTGTGATATCTATTTTTGCAAAATCTCGCTGTCTTAGAGCGAGATTTTGCTATTTGGGGGGTTTTTCTGAATCTAAGATTTATCCAGCAAAACCAACGGTAAATACAGCAACAGCCCCAAGTAATGCCAAAATTGTGAGTACAAGTCCGGCGTTAGGGCTACCTTTCCAGGAATAATTTTTGTCGTCCATAATTGAAAATAGTTTGTTTGGGCAATAATCATAATTGTTACATTCTTTAATAAGATTTTTTGTACTCAGCTAGGAATATAAGTAGTTATAGAGGTGAAACTTGAAAAATATTCAAATAGTTGGCATTATTCTCGGCGTTACCGTAGTTATTTGGGTGCTTAGAGGCTTTGGTATACTGAGCTTTATACCCGGTGGAATCCTGTGGTTACTCATATTAAGTGCGATCGCTACAGGAATTTTTGGTATTGTCCAAGACAAATGGCAAAGATTTTAGAGAAACCCCAGAAAACCAACTAATCAACCCTATGGGTGAAGGCGGGCGACTAGCGCCTTGATATTCTCCAATAAGTAAGAGCAATTAGAAAAATGTTCAAGGAGAACTAAATGACCGCTACAGATCCTACCTCCACTCAGTCAACTGTCTCTATAGCAGAACGTACTGTATCGGCAATATTTAAAGAACACGAACAAATCGACAGCGTAGTTCGCCGCCTAATCGATCGCGGAATTTCCCGCGATGATATTTCTGTCGTAGGCAAAAACTTTCATTCAGAAACTAAAATTGCTGGTTTTCTCACCAAAAAAGATGTAATTTTGGGCGGGCTAAGACAAGGCGCAATCTTTGGCTCTTTGTTTGGTTCAGCTTTAGCCTTGCTCACAGGTGTAGGGGTGTTGTTTGTACCTTTTGTCGGTACGTTAGTAGCCGCAGGTCCATTAGGAGCCGCTTTACTAGGTGCAGCTAGTGGTGCATTAGCTGGCAGTGCTGGCGCAGGCTTAGTATCTGCTTTAGTAACTCTCGGAATGCCCGAAGAAAAAGCTGCGATCTACCAAACTCGAATTGAGGCGGGAGATTTCCTCGTAGCCGTAGAAGTACCTGCGGATAAATCTGGTGAAATTCAACTATTACTAGAAAGCGCTGGTGGTGAAGAAGTCCATACCAACGAAACAGCCCTGCCTCGCGGTCGTTCTGGTCAAATTGAAGACCCCAGCCATTTATCGCCAGAAATTCGCTCTCATCTTTCTGAAGATGCCCAACGAGCATTTGTCGCCAATTACAATGCCGAGCTATCAAATTCCGGTGACGAAGCCAAAGCCGAACATCACGCTTGGGATGTGGTGCGCGAACAATTTGCTCAAGATGAGCATGGTGTATGGTCAAAGTCTACTATGAGCGTTTAAATATCTACTAAAGAGCTTTGAGCCGCCAAAATCAAATTTTGGCGGTTTTTTTAAGACAATTTTTGTTCGCCAAATTTGAGTTGTCGATATATCACGATATATCGTAAAATTAAAACAACAACTTAAATTGCTGACGAGGAACTGTGATGTTTGGCATTGCATATAGCTATCCTGCCTTTTTTGCATCAGGACACGAGGGATCGAGTTGCAGAGGAAAATCGGGCAAAAGTCCGCGTTCTAGGCGGGGTTGGGGAGATGAGCAACGGACTCCTCGCGGAGATATAAAATATATTTTGCTGACTTTACTCGCTGAAGAACCCAGATACGGCTATCAACTCATCAAAGAATTAGAGAGTCGTTATAGTGGCTTTTATCGCCCCAGTCCAGGCTCGGTTTACCCCACCCTCCAGTTACTTGAAGAAGGTGGCTATCTTACTAGCGAACAACTTGAAGGTAAGCGTGTTTATACAATTACAGATAGTGGTAGAGAATTACTTGCTGGGCGAGATACGCCTGTTGAGATGGCTGGTAGAGGTGAAAGATCTCAGCAATTGCATGAATTGAAAGAGGCAATTACAGAATTGAGTGCCGCCGTTATGCAAGCAGCGCGTAGCAATGATGCAGACCGCTCTAGCCGAGTACGAGAAATATTAAACCGTGCCAAACGAGAAATTTACACCATTCTTGCCGAAGAATAATCTAATAGAGACTTGTGGCAGCAAGTTTAATGGTCTGTAGCAAAAATTCCTCACCTATGCGCTTTGGTATAGGTGGGGCAGGGATTACCGTCCGGGTTATATTTTGCTATTGGGATTAATCAGGCTTATTGAGACTATTTTGGTTAAGTAATAATCTTGTCTCTACATTTCAAGCCTAAACAATTTGACCTTAAAAAACTTCTCTATCAACGGGAGTAGTCTTAATAGAAGATTTTTTAAACCAGCCTTAAAGTATCTCACTTTGAACAGTATTGTTGCTAATAAAATTCTATTTAAAAAAACCTTAGCAATAAAGATATGAAATACTTTTGGCTATTATTTGCTTTATTTACGAGCGTACCAGCAACAGCCCTAGCCGCTCAAAATACTGCCCCAACGAGCTTTATAAGTGGAATTGATGGGATATCTACAACAATTGTATCAGCATTAGAAAAAGTTATTTTTCTGAGTATTGGCGGGATGCCTCTAGTAGTATTGTGGCTACTATTAGGGGCAGTTTTTTTCACATTGCGAATGAAATTTGTCAATATTCGTGCCTTTCCTCACGCCATTAATGTCGTGCAAGGACAATATGATAATCCAAATAAACCCGGTGAAGTGAGCCATTTCCAAGCACTATCAGCAGCACTTTCGGCAACAGTAGGACTAGGAAATATTGCTGGAGTTGCGATCGCTATTCAGCTAGGAGGTCCTGGTGTTGTATTCTAGATGACACTTGTGGGGTTTCTAGAGATGTCAAGCAAATTTGCTGAATGCACTCTAGCCCAGATGTATAGAATTAATCGACCAGATGGTTCACTCTGCGGTGGTCTTATGCACTACCTATCACGCGGTTTGGCTGAGAAAGGCTTGCGCCCATTGGGTAAAATATTGGCTGGAATGTTTGCTGTTTTCTGTATTGGCGGGGCTTTTGGTGGCGGCAATATGTTTCAGGCAAATCAATCTTTTGTAGGTGTTGCCCAAGTGTTTCCATGGTTTCAAGAACGTAGCTGGCTTTACGGTCTTATTCTTGCTTGCTTAGTTGGGATAGTAATTATTGGCGGTATCCGCCGTATTTGATCTGTAGCGGAGATTCTTATCCCTACAATGTGTTTTATTATTTACTTTATCGCAGCAATATGGATTATTTTAGGCAATTTTACTGAAATTCCTGCGGCGATCGCCACAATTATTCGAGAAGCTTTTGCCCCAGCAGCCATCGGTGGCGGTTTTGTGGGCGTGCTAGTACAAGGGGTAAGAAGGGCAGCTTTTGACAACGAAGCGGGTGTCGGTTCTGCACCTATTGCTCACTCAGCAGCCCGGACTGAAGAACCCATCCGTGAGGGGATTGTTGCCCTACTTGAACCGTTTATTGACACTGTAGTAGTAAGCAATATTACAGCATTGGTAATCGTAATTATAGGGGTATATAGAAATTCCCAGTTCGACGGGATTGGGATGACTTTTGCAGCTTTTCTACTGGGATCTCTTGGTTTCCTTTCTTGTTATCTTTAGCTGTATTTTTGTTTGCCTTTTCGACAATTATTTCCTGGGGCTATTATGGAGAGCGAGCTTGGGCTTATTTGTTTGGCGAACATACGTTGAGGGTTTTTCAGGTGCTGTTTGTGGTTGGTGTATTTGTAGGCGCGGTAGTAAACTTGAAATCTGTGCTTAATTTCGGTGACATGATGATCTTAAGCATGGCTTTTCCTAATCTATTAGGTTGTTTTCTGCTATCGGGAAAAGTTGCCGCAGCTTTAGAAGACTATATGCAGCGCTTACAAGCTAATAAAATGCCAGTATATCGGTAAATAAGTTAACCAAGCCAATTAAATAGCGATCGCCACTTTTGAGTGGTGCTTTCTTTTTTACCTAAACATATGTTATGTTTAGAGATTCTTGGACGTATAGCTCAGTTGGTTAGAGCGCTACGTTGACATCGTAGAGGTCCCCCGTTCGAGTCGGGGTACGTCCATACCTCCAGTTGTACAGTGACTAATTGTTTGTCATCTGTGACAGATTAATGTCGTTGTGACTAATTAACTGTTGTCGGGACAAATTAATATCTTTTAAGCGCCAGTGACAGATTAATGTCATTTATTTACAGAGACTATAACCATAGTGTCAACGTAGCGCTCTCTTTCAACCCCCTAATACAACTTATGATAACCCACCTAGTACCTGGAGGGTTGTTGCGACTTAAGTACTATGCCAACTTCAGCGTTTGTTGATGCCCTTTCAACCCACCTAGTACCTGGAGGGTTGTTGCGACAGCATCGGCAAGGAGATCGCCTGCTCTGGCTCTACTTTCAACCCACCTAGTACCTGGAGGGTTGTTGCGACTAACTGTCACCTTCAAGTGCAGAGATGGCAGATTGCCTTTCAACCCACCTAGTACCTGGAGGGTTGTTGCGACTCACGCTTAAACATTGTTAAGCCAGTTTAAATCGTCTTTCAACCCACCTAGTACCTGGAGGGTTGTTGCGACCCTCGAAGGGTAGTAATGACCTACACCAAACAAATGCTTTCAACCCACCTAGTACCTGGAGGGTTGTTGCGACGTGTTTCAGTTCCTTGATATTCCCAGATGCTAACTTTCAACCCACCTAGTACCTGGAGGGTTGTTGCGACGCACGAATCTGGCAATAATTCAGCTTCTATCCACCCCTTTCAACCCACCTAGTACCTGGAGGGTTGTTGCGACTGCCGTTGCGATTGAGTCGGTAACGTTATCGCTACTCTTTCAACCCACCTAGTACCTGGAGGGTTGTTGCGACCTACCTTCCTAGGCGGCGCGAGTAATTGGCGAGACTTTCAACCCACCTAGTACCTGGAGGGTTGTTGCGACCGTTGATGTTACAAACGAGAATTTAGATTTTTATCTTTCAACCCACCTAGTACCTGGAGGGTTGTTGCGACAGGTAGAGGGAAAAAGTTTTCCCCAAGAGAACCCGGCTTTCAACCCACCTAGTACCTGGAGGGTTGTTGCGACAAAAGCATGGGATAGCTTGAGCCAGGAAGAGCCTTTCAACCCACCTAGTACCTGGAGGGTTGTTGCGACCTAGTACCGTTTTTGTAATGGATGATTATGAAATTCTTTCAACCCACCTAGTACCTGGAGGGTTGTTGCGACCGATCTCTTTTTGGCTAGGAGCAAAGCTTTACCTTTCTTTCAACCCACCTAGTACCTGGAGGGTTGTTGCGACCCAGCAAGATTAACTGAATCAGGAAAAATAATAGGCATCTTTCAACCCACCTTTCACGATCGGCATAGTGCCAAGCTTATGCTCCTGAATCAGGAAAAATAATAGGCATCTTTCAACCCACCTAGTACCTGGAGGGTTGTTGCGACATAGTGGAAATGAAACACCTTGTCGCGCAAGAAAGAAATTCTTTCAACCCACCTAGTACCTGGAGGGTTGTTGCGACCTAATATCCCGGAGCATCAGCCAACTAAGAATGAACTTTCAACCCACCTAGTACCTGGAGGGTTGTTGCGACTAAGTAATGGAATATTGGTTGAAGTGCGCAAATACTTTCTTTCAACCCACCTAGTACCTGGAGGGTTGTTGCGACGTAGTGTTCTTGATATTGAAGTTCTTAGGTAAAGTCAGCTTTCAACCCACCTAGTACCTGGAGGGTTGTTGCGACAGGGCTAGCCAGATGATGATGAGCATGACTAGCCTTTCAACCCACCTAGTACCTGGAGGGTTGTTGCGACATGGTGCAGGTGAAGCACACGAGGCAGCAGTAGGCAAACGAAGAAAGACTTTCAACCCACCTAGTACCTGGAGGGTTGTTGCGACTTGCTGGCACGTCTAGAAGGATGACACAAACCACAACCTTTCAACCCACCTAGTACCTGGAGGGTTGTTGCGACAAGTTAGGACGGCGTTGGCGAAAATGGCAAAAGGGCTGCTCAAAATCTTTCAACCCACCTAGTACCTGGAGGGTTGTTGCGACTTAGGGGAACACAGCGATATAGTTAGCGCCGCGATTAGTCTTTCAACCCACCTAGTACCTGGAGGGTTGTTGCGACATGACGAGACCTCCCCTGTTTATCAATCCCACTAAATCTTTCAACCCACCTAGTACCTGGAGGGTTGTTGCGACACCACCAAGCTTAAAATATTGTGAGGCAATGTTTCTAGCTGTCACAAGCGCGGATGTCCCTCAATTTACTATCTGAGCCTCAGCCTTCAAAATCACTTCTTGATGAAATAACGATAAAAGCCAGACTGGACAAGCTATTTGGAACTTGCGCGGTTATCTGAGAAATTTTGCCCCAACGTTAGTTCTTCAAAGGAAGAATTGGGGAGGGTTCCCCCTTGGTCGGGGGTGATTCAGTAGCCACTACAGCAGTACATCCGCGCCCTTATTGCTGGGAGCGCACCTATCCTGTCATAAAGACAGCAGCATCAGGGTGAGCAGCTACTAGGGTCAGAAAGCAAGACTGTATTGCTACAGTCAAACTAACCCTCATTTAACACAGTTCAGAGGCTGCAAGCAGCATGAACTGCGGCGCTATTTATTATTTTATTATCAAGGTTCAGATATTTGTCAACTTCGCCTAGCTAGGCGGAGATGGTAAGCAGAAAAGGCTAATTCTTTTGCTTTTTCATTGGGACTGCCGCGAATAGGTTGTTTTCCCGCTTCAATCATGATTCCTATCTGAGCGGCTTTACTTTGAATGCTTTGAATTAATCTGCCGTAGCTCCAGGAATGTACGTTAACTCGATACTGTTTGGCGTATTTTTGCTGAACTTCTACGGAGCCAGGACATTTTGCTTCGGCTATGGCTTGGATTTCACTTTGGAGAATCTCTCGCATATCCCCTAGCTTAGGCAAAACGATGCTGCCAGCTTTGTACGTTTGTGCGATCACAATAATTTCTTTAGCCAATAGTCTGTCTACATACTCCCCTAACTCAGATGTACCAAATTGATTAGGAGAGAAGCTTTTTTGTGCCTTGTGGCGCTCGTGGGATAACGCTCGCTGTTGTCGTCTTTGGCGATTTAGGAGTTCGTAATTTTCCCCAAGTAACTGGCGGATACTGCGGTAAGCCAAGACTTTGTTGGCGATCGCATCCACTACAGCAACAGTTGCAGGTTTTTCTAGACCCAGGCTGACACCTACTAAAATGTGTGATTGACCTTGGTAAAGCAGTTTACTAGGACGCTCAAAGGAATTGTTAATTCGAGTTAGCGTTGATTCTTTACGTTGAATAAAAGCTTGCTGTGTTTCGCTGAGGTCACTTTTCTCCTTCATCTTGGTAATGAATCTGGTAATCTCATCAGCTTTTTCCTGGCGAACTTGTTCTGTACCCTCCTCTGTCCACAGGCGATTGTCAACACAGCAATAGAGAGTCAGGTGGTGAAGATTCCAAGGTTCGCCTTTACCCTCACTTTCTTGCCAAGCTAGACGACCATTTCTGAGGGTGAATAAAGCACTTGAATACTGATCTTTGCTTTTGCGTTTAGTTTGTTTATCTTCTAAAAAGCGTTTAAACCAGTGCAGTTGACGACTATCGCAGTACACTTCAAAAGTTAAATCCCTTAAGCCATTGAAGTGAACGCACAGTCTACCTTTTTCATTTTTTGACCAAACTAGGTCTTCGTTCGTCTCAAAAACCACAGGAAAAGGAACAGAACTTGGGCGGGTTAACAGAATATCCTGCCAGCGTTTAGCTTCAGCATTATCTTCAGGAACGGTCGTTGTAGCAGTGAAGAGTGTCTCCAACCATTTAGCATTGGCTAAATCTCGACCCTTGGGAATTCGACTTGTTAGCTTGTCTGTTAGCCGTTGAATTTGGATTTCAACCTTACGGCGGCGTTTAGCAAATTCTTCGGGGTCTTCTTCTTTGTCATTAAGTTTGCAGCCATTTTTCAGCAGATAACTGATGGCGCTACGGCTGAGTATGTCGTCCGTTTCTTGGTAAGCGTCAAATAATTTATTCAATAAGCTACGGTCAGGATTGGAAGCGGATGATTTTTGGGATTTTTTAATCTTTCCTCTTTTAGTCAAAGGAGCAGCTACGTCAAATTCTGGCGTAGCTATTGCCAAAATCTCAGCAGCTTTGGTACGAATTTCGTCTAAGCTACAACTGCTAATTTCTACTAATTCGACATCGCTGTTGAGCATTTCCATCCAGCGTATCTTGCCATCTAGCTGCTGCTGTAGCCGTTTCTGTATAGCTAGCCAAGATTTGTAGATGTAATCTACAACATGAATTGCTGATTGATACAAACGGCTGGGCTGACCTGTAAAGCTAGGGTCAGTTTTCAGGGGTTGGCAAAGTTGGTTAACAACAGTTGACGGTAGTTTGCCATTTTTTCGCCATTTCTCGAAATCTGGATGTTTACTAAGCTGCTGAAGCAATTCGTTAATTAGGGGTGTATTCAATTCAGCCATTAACCGCCATAGTTCTTGGCGGCTGGCTTCTTTGGCAATTAAGCGGCACTCAATAGTTATCTGACTCATAAAAATATAATATCATAAGAAAACATTATGTGTTTAAAAAGGGCTGAGTTATTTTGCATCGTAGTTGGGTATTATGAAAATCTATGGATGATTTCTACACAAGTACAGATGCAGCGCAAATTACCGGATGCACTCGGCGGCAATTACAGTATTGGCGAGAGAAAGGGGTAGTTGTACCAACGGTTAACCCTAGTGGCAAGGGTCGAAATGTATATTATTCGCCAACGGATTTGTTAGCGCTGACAGTGATGGAATATTTGCTGTCTATAGGGTTGAGTTTTGAGGTTTGCCGGGAAGTATTGGAAACTCTTAAAGCTAGTGAGTCGTGGATGTTCCAGCCGTCTGTCTTAGAAGGGCAGAGGTCGCGGTTTATGCTGTTATTGGATTTAAAGCGGCGGCGTTTGGTCGATTTTGACAGTAATTTGGCGTTGGAAACGATTAATCAGGGTTTGGCTGTCGTGCCGTTTTGGGGCGATCGCATTCATCAACGTTTACGCGACAATCTCAGCAGTTTTGCTACCGCAGGTGATCGCATAGTTTAATTTTGTAGAGATGACTTAAAGTACAGTTCTACGGCGTTGCTGATTCAAGTTATGAACCGATATTCGTCATCACGGCGTTGAGTAGGTTTGTCTGTTTGCTATTAGCGTTATCAATTTGCTTTTCTAAGTTGTCGCAAAGAGCCATGAGTTGATCGATTTTGGCAACGATGCGATGTTGTTCGGCTAGAGGTGGGAGGGGAACTAGAAATGCTTTAATTTTTCTTAAAACTAGATTTTTATTTCCTACGCCTTCAGTTCCATCAGATGAATATTTTTTTACCAATGGTGAGTTTATAAGCTTAGTAACGTAATTGACATCTATAGAATTTTTCACTAGCTTGAGTAGTGCAACGCTTACAAAAATACTAAATTTTCTATTTGTGTTGATTGTTACAGCAATTCCAGTGGTTCCAACCTTAGTAAGAAGTACATCTCCTATTTCAGGGTGGCATCGTTTTATAAGTGCCTCATGTTCTTCTTCTGATATAAATCTAGTTGTAGAAAAATTAATTTCTCCTGAACTTATGTCTTTTACAGAAAGGAATGGTACTTCACTTTCAGTATATGTCGGAGTATGGTGTGTACCATCTGTTATTAAAGTGCAAAGATCATCCAGATAGCACCATTCCCAGCTAGCAGGAAGTTGATAAGGTACTTGTATTGAGTTAAATTCTGGTAGTTCTTTTTGAGACTTAATTTTCTTTTTCTTGACCAGTCTTTGCTTCTCTGCCTTGATCGCCTTCAACAATTCACTAGCAGGCTGATCGCTTGGATCTTGCGGTACTAATTTACCCATGACGGCGAGTTGCAGGATCGCTTTGCGTAACTCTGATACATTCTCTTTAACTGAATAGAGTTCGCCGAAGTGTTGCGTGATGAATTGCCATGCGGTGTTAAAGTTGCTTTGCTCCTTTGCCATAAGTAGGCGATTGAGGGCGGCAGTGTGGACGGTGATTTGTTTGCGATCGCGATCGCCCCGCAGTTTTTCCAGTTCATCACATCGCGCCATCAATTCATCAATTTTGGCAACAATGCGGTGTTGTTCAGAAAGAGGAGGGAGGGGATGAATACTCATTACTGCTTGTTCGGTTCCCAGTCTTGGCATCTTTACGCCATACATAAGAGTATTTACATAGTTTAGAAATGCAGATCTTTTTAAGACCCACTTTAGAAAATGAGGATCAATATCTCCTAAAGGTACGATAGGGACTATTTCTGTCGTACATACTCCATCGTTATCAGCTACAACTACCTTGTTTAAATATGGTCGTAGCTTGCCATAAAGAACATCACATTTTTGAAAAGTTGATTTAGTAGATTTAGATTGTCGTTCAGAATATTTAGCTCTATATATGATTCTTGATGTGTCTTTTTCAATATCCTCTAAATCTAATAGCCAAGTATCAGGTGAAATTTCTTCAGGATGAATATTTATTCTTCCGTTGTAATTAGCAATATCACCTAATCTTACCCATTCCCAACCGTTCGGCAAATCATACGGAACCTCATCAGACTTAATCTCTGGCAAAGGCTTAGACTTTTTAATCTTCCCATCCTTCACCAACCTATTTTTCTCAGTCTCAATTTCTTTCAACAACTCACTAGCAGGCTGATCGTTAGGATCTTGTGGTACTAACTTACCCTGCATCGCCAAAGACAAAATTAGCTCGCGCAGCTTCTTAATCCCATCAGGTGCAGCAAAAGCCACATCAAAATATTTTTTTAAAAGTATTACAGCGTCAGTTTGTTTACTCATTTCGGTCTTTTACAAATTGCCAATATCTAGCCAGTCCCTTATCCTCTAACTCCTTCAGAGGGGCGGGCAAAAAAGATTTAGAGAATTCACCCCAAAGCCCTCATCAATTCATGTTTCAGCGCATCTTGTACCGCCGCCATCTGCTGCGCGATCTCCAGATATTCCTGCATCAACTCATCAGGATCGCCATGATCGACCATTACCTCATGGGGATTCTTGCAGTCAAGATTGTAATTACGCGCCGCAATCTCCGCCGCCGCCACCTTCCACGCATACTCATTAACCTTGCGCCCCTTCCTGTGTGCGCCGCCCCACCACTCTTTCTCGCGATCAAACTCCTGAATCGTCAGAGGTTTAGAGCGCGAATAAGACTTGTAACCATCAGGATAAGGATGCTCAAAAAACCACACATCCTCAGTAGTTGCACCCTTTTCAAAAAAGAGAATATTCGTATTAATGCTCGTATAGGGACTAAATACGCCCTTCGGCAAACGCACGATCGTATGTAAATTAAACTCCTCCAGTAACTCCCGTTTTAGCGTCGTTTTTGTCCCTTCCCCAAACAAAAACCCATCAGGCAGCACCACCCCTGCCCGTCCCGTCTCAGGCTTGAGCAAGTGCATAATCAACGCCATAAACAGATCCGCCGTCTCCCGCGTTTGATACTTTTTCGGGAAATTGCTCTCAATGCCATCCTCCTCCATCCCCCCAAAAGGCGGATTCGTAATGATCATATCCACCCGATCCTTATGGGTATAGTCCCGAAGCGGACGGCTCAAAGTATTGCCATGACGAATATTGCTCGGCACATCAATCCCATGCAACATTACATTAGTCATCGCCAACATATGCGGCAAAGGCTTCTTCTCCACTCCCTGAATATTTTCTTGTAGCATCTGCAAATCTTCAGCCGTCTTCGCCTGTAGCTTCAGATGCTCGATGGTATTGGTCAAAAATCCCCCCGTACCGCAAGCAGGATCAAGCACCTTCTCTCCCAATCGCGGATCGAGGATATCCACCATAAACCAAGTCACAGCGCGAGGCGTGTAATATTCCCCTGCATTACCCGCCGATTGCAGATCCGCCAGAATTTTTTCGTAAATATCGTTAAATAGGTGGCGATCGCTAGAAGAGTTAAAATCCACATCGCTCTCGATGCAATTAATCACCTGCCGTAACAGCGTCCCCGACTTCATGTAGTTATAGGCATCCTCAAACAACGTACCAACCACCCTGCCATGCGGTGACACCCCTGGCGCTGTTGCCAACCGCTTTAATTCAGGAAACAGTTGATTATTCACAAAATTCAGTAACTCTTCCCCCGTCATCCCCTCTGGGTTTTTCGCCCAACTCGCCCACCGCAACTGACTCGGCAACGGCGACTTATACCCCGAAACGGTAAATTCCCACTCCTGCTCCTTATCATCAAAAATCTTCAGGAAAATTAACCATACAATCTGGCTAATACGCTGCGCGTCGCCATCGACACCCACATCCTTTCGCATGATGTCTTGAATAGTTTTAATCAGCGTTCCAATAGCCATATTTTTCTTCTAATTTTCTTATGGGGTTACTTTTTCTAGGCGCTGTAGAGTGACTGCTTGAGATCGCGCAAAGCCGCCTCATAGCCCTCTAGCCCACCAAAAGCGCGGACAATCTCCATCGGAGTCCCAAACTGACTAAACGGCTCCACTCTTAAAATTTGCTTTTCCTCAATCTGAGCAACCCCTTGATCGGCATACTTATCCAGCAGGGCTTCCAACACCCGCCTCGCTTGTTCTCCATATTTGGCGAAGTAGTTACGCTTTTTAACCCTGTCAGATCGTTCCCTGCGGGTTAATGGCGGCATACCCCAAGCAACATGACAAAGCAGGTCAAAAGGATCGCAATCTTGACCAATCTCATCAGACAGAGCCTCAAAGAATACACCCTCTTGGGCTAATTCATCAACGATCGCCTGTTTCTTATCTGCACTACTCCAACGTTTCAAAAAATCATCCAGCGATGCAAATTCCTTAGTCACAGTCTGGCGTGTATAGTCCTTGAGCGATTCGGTAATCAGCTTGCCATCAGCATCGAAATACTGCACCCTCTCCGCAAAAACCTTAACTTCAACATTAGCCACCACATAGCAGCGAGTGGGTTCGGTTGGAGGATTTGGATTTTCTTCTCCACTAAGAGGCTTTTCCCCTTTGCCTGTGTCTGAATCCCGCTCCCCATCTGTAGTTTCCTCCTCCTCTGGCAAATCGGGAGGCACTGGCGATTCATCTAGTTTTGGCTCATAGATCTGCACTGGATCGCCGTCAAAATCTGGGTCGGCAAACAGTTCAGTAGCCTTTTTAAAATCAATAATAGTGAAATAAAATTTGCCATAGTCCTCATTAATTCTCGTACCTCGACCAATGATCTGTTTGAACTCCGTCATCGACTGAATTCTTTGATCTAGCACAATCAACTTGCAAGTTTGGGCATCTACACCAGTGGTCATCAGCTTTGAGGTGGTCGCAATCACTGGATATTTCGATTCTGGGAAGATAAAGTTGTCAAGTTCTGCTTTGCCCTCTTCGTTGTCCCCCGTAATCCGCATCACATAGCGCGAATCGGCAGCTAAATCAGCATTTTCATTCACCAATGCCTGACGCATTCGCTCCGCATGGTCAATATTTTCACAAAACACAATCGTCTTATCAAAACGGTTAGTTTGTTTTAGGAACTCACTTACTTTTTTTGCAACTAACTTTGTGCGCTGTTCTAGCACCAGTGTCTTATCAAAATCCTTCTGGTTATAAACCCGATCCTCAATTTCATCACCATATTTATCAACCATCCCCTCACTAGGTCGCCATCCCGTTAGATCCTTATCCAAGTCAATGCGTATACCTTATAGGGCGCAAGAAAGCCATCATCAATCCCCTCTTTTAGTGAGTAGGTGTAAATCGGTTCACCAAAATAATCAATATTAGAAACTTCCTTAGTTTCTTTAGGCGTTGCCGTCAGTCCGATTTGTGTCGCAGAGGAAAAATATTCGAGAATCTGTCGCCATGCTGAATCCTCGGCAGCGCTACCACGATGACACTCATCGATCACAATTAGATCAAAAAAATCGCAACTAAATTGTTTATAAATATTTTGGATGTCTTCAGTACCAGTCACCGCCTGATATAGCGAAAGATAAATTTCGTAGGACTTATCCACCTGCCGATTTTTGATTTTGGTCATTGCTGATCCAAATGGCTTGAAATCATTAGTCATCGTTTGATCGATCAAAATATTGCGATCGGCTAAAAATAGAATGCGCTTTTTCTGCTTAGACTTCCACAACCGCCAAATAATTTGAAAAGCCGTAAAAGTTTTGCCTGTCCCCGTTGCCATAACTAGCAAAATACGATTTTGCCCCTTAGCGATCGCTTCAATTGTTTTGTTAATTGCTAACAATTGATAGTAACGGGGAGTCTTATTACTACCGTCGCTATAGTAATCTTGCGTAACTAAACTCTGTTGTTGGTCACTTAGTCCTTGATGATCAGACCACCATTGCCAAAGCATATTGGCAGAGGGAAATTCTTCTAGACTAATTTCATGCTCGATAATTCCGTCAATGGCGATCTTATTATGAAATAAAAAGCCGTTACCGTTGGAGCTAAATACAAAGGGAACCTGAAGCATTTCGGCATAGCCAAGACCTTGCTGCATACCATCACCCAAGGAATGATTGTTATCCTTAGCCTCAATAATAGCGATCGGCACATTTGGCTTGTAAAAAAGAACGTAGTCAGCACGCTTGTTCTTAGCGCGTGTGTGCAGTTTTCCGCGAACAATGATCCGTCCATTTGTCAGGGGAAATTCTTCTCGGACTTGCGTTGCAATATCCCATCCCGCACGTTCTAAGGCAGGAGTGATGTATTTACTGCAAATGTCGCGTTCAGAAAATTGCTTTTTATCCATGCTTCAGTATTCTTTCAGCCCCTCTATGTTCAATTTATAGCAACGTATATCTCGTGAATTTTGGTTTGTAATAGCTAACTATGTATATAGCTTGCCCATAGAGATGCGATTCCCTTCCAAACAATTACTGTTGACAGCGAGGATAGCGATCGCTACCTTACATCAAACAAGTTACTGAAGCTTCGCCATTTTCGCAAAAGGCAGAAAACAATAGGGACATTCTCCTTTCTCCATCCTGCATTAAGCTGATTTTTGATATGCAGCTAATTCTCCAAATGTTGTTCGACAGCGATCGCATCTCCCATGCTCCCACAGTGCAGGCATCTTAAATCGTGCTTCACAGTGCGGACACTTAGCTAAAAGCTTAAGCTGATGGCGATCGCACTTCCACACAGATTGATACTGCCACTCAATCCGATGACAAGGTGACTCAGTATAACAAGCACCACATAATCGAATCGGCTCACACTTCATCCTCTCCCCCATTGGCGGCAGCATTTCCCACAACCTTTCAACCTCAACCCCTATCACCTCCGCCAAAGCCTCAAACTCCTGCTGTGTAGGATAAGGATTGAGATGAAAGCGTTCCCAACGTGCCACTACTGCCCCAATTTTTGCTATTTGCCCTAAACTATTGGGGGTTAAATGGTTACGTCTTCTAAACCGCCCTAAAAAATGACTTAAACTTTCTCCTGGCAAAGGCGCGATCGCAAATAACCAAGGCTGAATTTCACTATGAGTCATGCGTACTCCCTAGCTACTTCCTGCAACACAGTCTTTTCAACCTTCTTAAACCCTCTGGATAGAGACTTAATTGCTGCCTCCCTTAAAACCTCATCTAAGCGCCCAATATAACCTTCAGTCGCCTTCAACAGAATTTTCAGCAGTTCATTCTTATTCAAATTAGAAGCAACAGGCATCTTTAGCACTTTGTCCTCCCAAATTTCTACCGTTCTTTTAAAATCTTCCCCCGTCAACTTCCCAAAGCGACGAGAAGCGCGAAAGCGATTGTAAACCTGTTCATCTCGCTTAATAACCGCATCCAGGCGATCTGTACCTACTAAGACGACAGCAATTCCTAACTTATCGTTAATATCTCGCACATCCGAAAATGTCTCTGGCTTCAGGCGATCCGCTTCATCAATAATAATCATTTCCACCTCACAGCCTTTTAAAACCTCCATTGCTCGACCTCTGAAGTCTGCAACCGTTCCTCTAACTGCCCGATATTTCAGATACTCAATGATTTCCCGAAACAATTCCTTAGATCCACATTTAGTGGGTGGCATGATATAAACAACAGGTACAGTGGGAGCTTGCTTACCTTCTTGCTTAGGCTTATTTCTAAAAGTGTAAGCCTCACAAGCAACCGTTTTTCCCGTCCGCGATTCCCCTACTAAACGGCAGGATTGACGCGCCTTACGTTTTTCATCCAGCCAATTATGTAAATCCTTGATGTGTTCTAGCGGCACAATACTTTTCTTATTCAAACGGGCAATTTCTACCTGTAACAAGTGACCGTCAGCTTTTAAATCTCCTAGTTCTTCAGCGATTTGGGAGGCGGGGTTTTCTTGTTGTGAATTTTCTTTTGTCATCACCTACCACCCAAGCCCTTCACGCATTTCGTCATAATCCCAAACCTCAATATCAGCCGATACAGAGTTAGTATCAGCTTCATTTAATGATGCGATTTCCGATTGATCAGATTTAACTTCAGCCATAACAGCCGCAGAGGGCGATATGCCTAACGGCACACTACGCGATCGCTTATAGCTTTGTTCCTCTTTTTGTCTCTGCTTACGGCTTTTCGTGCGTTCTGCCAAAGCTTCTCGCTCAATAGTTTCTTGCAAAATTGATTGATTGCTAATGGTTTTACCTGCGGCTCGCAATCTTTTGGCACTCGCTTTCGCATCATCTACTGATAACTGCTCCGTTTCCAATCCTTGAGCGTGAGCGCGGGTTAAAAACACTTCTCGGTCATTCTCTTGCCTATAGACCCAAATCGTCGTGATATCTCTGGGGTCATATCTAAAACTAACAATTTCCCCAGCATAACCCGCCAAATACTCCCCCAAATACATCACATTTTCAAACTGTAAATGTCCGCCTCTCTGCACAGTCCGCCGCGTCATTTTCATCAAACAGATATCTAAATCTCGCTCCAACATCACATCCGGTTCTTTCTGTAAACCAGCTTCCCATCGCTGATACCGGGTTTGATCGCCCATCCGAGCATCAATACTTTGGTTATATTGATCGACAATGAAGCGCACTATTAACTGTTCCAAATCCCTCAAAGTTAACTGTGCATCCTTCTCGGCATCTTCTGGACGCTCCTGCACATTGGAACCTGTATAGCCAGAAAGGGTTGAAAACAGAGATTGATTCAGGGTTTTGAAAGGACGCTCCACAATACCTCCTTCCGAAGGGCGATCGCGTAACTTACACACCATACCCAACTGCACCCCAATTTCTGCCAGGTGATTAGAGCGAAAATCTTTACCCCCATCAGTGAAGAGATATTGAGGAGTCCCGTAAGTTCCCCATTCGCAATTCAGCTTATATTCCGCCCCATATCGTTTCGGTAAAATAGCATGGCGCAAAGCCAAAGCCACCACCTGGGAACTGGGAGCATCGAACCCTAAATTAATCCCCATAATGCAGCGAGAGTAACTGTCAATTACAGTGGTTAACCAAGGACGAACCAAAAGCTTTCCATGTTGATCCACAAGCAAAACATCAGCACGGGTATGATCGCATTGCCAAACCTGATTGCTATAGCTAATGTCCAAATCATCGCCATCGCGGGTTTTCACAGAAAGATTTGAACCGCGCCACCCTGGAGAGCGGATACTTTTCGCCTTTTCTTGCTTTTCCAGAATTGGCTTCAGGACTCGCAACACAGTTCTATAACTAGGAAAATTATCATCAGCGATCGCTCCAGCTTTCGCCAGTACCTTCAGGGCAACCTGTTTAGGACTCATCCGCTTGCTGCCCTTATTGCCTTCTTGGTAAGTCTTGATAATAAAGTTCTGCCAAAACTCACTGATTCTGTGTTCTCCCTTATCTGTACGACTGCTGGAAAGCAACGCAATTAATCCTTTTTCTTGATAACTCTTAAATAATCGCTGTACCGACCGGACAGAAAGCCCTAGCTTTTCTGCCCCTTCCCGCAGTCTTTCTCCGTAGGTGACGCGATCGCATGGTTCCAGCAAACTTTGAATCACTGCCAACTTTACTCTTGCCGCCTCTGGCAGTTCCGAGGCAATCAGATTGCTCTCGCTAGGATCAGAGGTTGGGATCTGATTAGATATTACTTCAGTGTCAATTTTCACGTCTTGAGCAAATAGTTTTTCTAAAACACATAATGCTATTCTAGCTCACAAAAAAGAAAGCGACAATTAATTTGTCACTCCTCAAATTCTTTTCTTTGAGAACGACGACAGCTAAATTGTCACTGATTTGGACGGCGACACTTAATTTGTCACTAACGGCTAGTTATCTTTAATCAAGGAAAACAGCTAGAATATAGAGAAATCAACAGTTCTTATCAGCGACAACAATTTGGCATCACGTCAAATAATTAGTCACTGTACACCAGTCTAGGCGGTGGCAATCTGTTGGTTAAAAATGTATCTAGAAACAAAGCTTTATTTGCCGAGTATTGGGGCAATGCTCTATTGATGATTGTTGTTTCTGGTTTTGGGTTATTTGGTTTGGTGCTACTGATTGCTCCAGTCCTTTTACCTAAATCAATACCTTTATTGCTGATAGTTTTAGTTTGTCTAACTGACTTAATTTTTGCCAGAGTTTTAGATGTAGCTGGTCAAGCATTTCAGGCTGTTCTCTGGCTGAGTAAGACGGCTCAACTCAACATTTTGCCCCAAGTGACAAGATTAATCGCCGCCTTGGCTTTGGTGAAATTGTTTGCTCATCCCCAAGCCCTGGAATGGACTTTTTTGTATCTAATTAGCACGGCGGTTTCTGCCTTAATAGCGCTTTTTATGGTGCATCGCTTGCTAGGCAAGCCCAAATTGGCGCTATCGCGAATTAAGCTAGAGATTGCTGAAGGATTCTACTTCTCAATCGGTTTATCTGCCCAAACTGTATATAACGATATCGACAAAACAATGCTGGCACGGCTGGCATCGTTGCAAGCTACAGGCATCTATGCCTCTGCTTACCGTTTGATTGATGTCGCTTTTGTCCCCGTGCGCAGCCTTTTAGCTGCTGCCTATGCGAAGTTCTTTCAGCATGGCACGTCTGGCATCACTGGGACGATGGATTTTTCCAAGCGCCTATTACCTCTTGCCGGACTCTATGGTGTAGGCGTGGGCATTGCTTTGTTCTTCTTTGCTCCAGTCGTGCCTTACATATTAGGTAACGAGTACCAGGAAGCAGGACAAGCCTTGCAGTGGTTAGCACCCTTACCCTTACTCAAAGCTCTACACTATTTTGCTGCCGATACGCTGACAGGAGCAGGATTTCAGGGACTGCGCAGTGCCGTGCAAGCGATCGTGGCTGCCTTCAACGTCTTAGTCAACCTGTGGCTAATTCCTTTGTACTCGTGGCGGGGAGCCGCCTGGTCTAGTTTGGCTTCAGATGCCTTTTTAGTCATCAGCCTGTGGATGCTGGTTGTTTGGCTTTATCAACGAAAAATTCAAGAGATGAAAGTAAATAATTAACTACCCAACCTCAAATCTGTACTTATGCTTCAACTACTTGAAAAAGGATTTTGTGTCTTATCGCTACTGTTTTTTACAGATGCAATATTACCTAGTTTGAATGAAATTAGCGGCATGAATATCGCGCCAATCAAACTGGTTTTGGCTAATGGCATCTCTCTAATTAGTATCCTTTTGATTGCAGTTGGGTATAAAAAAGTAATTTCTCTGGTGATTAGGGAAAAGTGGTTATGGATGCTCTTAGGCATTGCTCTAGCATCAACATTCTGGTCTGACGTACCAGGATCGACCTTACGCGGCAGTGTGTTTTTGGGACAACTTACCTTGTTTGGAGTGTACTTTGCCGCACGTTATAGCTTGAAAGAACAGTTACGGCTGTTAACTGTGACTTTTAGTGTAGTTGTGCTGCTTAGTATAGCGATCGCTTTAGCACTGCCAGATTATGGAGTTATGACTTCTCAGGAGGGAGGAGTTCACCAGGGCGCTTGGCGAGGGATTTATATTCACAAAAACGGTCTAGGTCGCATGATGGTGTTGAGCGCATTGGTGTTCTTACTTTCAACCAGCAGTAACCGCAAATATCGTTGGATTGCCTGGACTGGATTTATCCTTTCAATCGCGATTATTGTGCTTTCAACTTCAAAAACAGCTTTGGCTATTTTACTAACCCTGATAGTTCTCTTGCCTTTCTACAAAGCTTTACGTTGGAGTTCTAGTTTAGCAATCTCTTTTGCGATTTTTACAGTCCTTGTAGGTGGAAGTATAGCTGTATTGTTATTGAGCAACGCAGAGGCTATTTTGGGTGTTTTTGGGCGGGATCTTACGCTCACAGGTCGTACCGATCTTTGGGCGGCTGTACTCGATAAAATTAGCGAACGTCCTTGGCTAGGTTATGGTTACGGTGGTTTCTGGCGAAGCTGGGAAGGCGAGTCTGCACAGGTTTTAAGTACAGTTCGGTGGGCAGCCCCCCATTCTCACGATGGTTTTCTAGACTTGTGGCTCGACTTAGGTTTATTAGGCTTATTGACATTTGCTCTAGGCTTTTTAGGAGTTTGTTGGCGTTCAGTTATCTGCTTGCGCCTAATAAAAACTTCTGAAGGTCTATTGCCATTAGCGTATTTAACATTTTTATTACTAGCGAACCTAACTGAAAGTTCGCTGTTAAGACAAAATTCCCTTTGGATTTTATTTACAGTAACTATTTTCTCAACACACAGCATTCAGATCGAACAAAAAAAATCTCAAGATGTCATCGCTCATAAGTTGCCGAAAAAAAGGATCAAACCAAGGGAGTCAATCCATGCAAAACCAACTTTTAGTTAGCATTATTATCGACAACTACAATTATGCACGTTATCTTCGAGCAGCAATTGATAGCGCGCTAGATCAAACCTATACTCATACAGAAGTAATTGTTGTCGATGACGGTTCTACCGACGAATCGCTGGAAATCATTCAAAGTTACGGTAATAAAATTATCTCGGTACTAAAAGAAAATGGCGGTCAGTCATCAGCCTTTAACGCTGGTTTTGCTGCCAGCAAAGGAGAGGTCATTTGTTTTTTGGATTCTGATGATACTTTTTTGCCTGAAAAAGTCTCAGAAATTGTCAATATCTTGAAAAACGATCGAGATATTAGTTGGTGTTTTCACACTCTGAAATTATTAAATATAGATGGCAACAAATTTATTAAAACCACTGATGAAACTCACTCATACAAGTGGGATTGTAGCGCGCAGATCAAAAAGCTTAAATTACCATTTATCCCTACTGCAACATCTGGACTTTGCTTCAAACGTTCGCTTCTAGAAATAATTCTCCCTATGCCTGAAGCTATCAAAATTACAAGTGACAACTACTTAAAATTTACAGTCCTAGCTCTAAGTAAAGGTTTTTTTCTAAATAAGCATTTATCAATCCAAAAAATTCATGGTGCTAATGCCTATACGTTTAAAGCTAACAATCGGCGACTAAAAGCCAGAATACTTATCCTTACCGCTTATTGGATGCGAGTAAAATTTCCGTCGTTGTCTATGTTTACTAACGGTCTTTTGATTAATGGTATTGGCATCTACTGGCGTACAGGAGGTATCGAGCCAGAATCCAAACATATTGTCAACAATTATTTGTCCTCTGTTGCCCTCTTCAAAAAAGTTGAGATTAATGCTAGATCTTTTTTCCGTTGCCTAATTACGGAAAACTTGAATAAGAGGAGATGGATTAAAGATGCCTAAGAAATCTAACGTAGTAATTTATCGGCATCTGCTACTGCAATCCTCTGAAACTTTCATCCGAGGTCAGGCAGAAGCTTTACAGCAATTTACTCCCTACTATGTGGGTTCGCGCCTTGTACCAGGCCTGCCACTTCCTGAAGGACGCAAGTTAGTGGTCAATCGGGGTGGAATGCTAGGCAAGATGAGCGAAGTCTCGTCTAAATGTGGTCAATTCGCTCCTGCTTTTGTGCAGCAAGTAGGCAATCTGCATCCAAAGCTGATTCACGCTCATTTTGGGCAGGATGGAGCAATCGCTTTACCTCTAGCAAACAAGTTGCAAGTACCGCTATTAGTTACCTTTCATGGCTTTGATATTACGGTAAAGGATGAGTGCGCAGAAAAGTCTTTGAGTCAATGGACTTACTTTCGCCGCCGAGAGAGACTTAAGCATCAGACACAGATGTTTATTGCTGTTTCAGAGTTTATTAAAAATAAGTTGATAGAGCAGGGCTTTCCCGCGCCCAAAATTTTGGTGCATTACATTGGCGTAGACACTAAGCTATTCCAAACCAATCCTGCAATCCAACGGCAGCCAATAGTCCTGTTTGTGGGGCGATTGACTGAGAAAAAGGGGTGCGAATATCTCATCCAAGCTATGAGCAAAGTTCAAGCAGCAATGCCAGAGGTGGAGCTAGTAGTAATCGGGGATGGGTTGCTGCGCTCTTCCTTAGAACAGCAAGCTAAAACATCGCTGCGACGCTATCGGTTTTTAGGAGTGCAGCCGCCAGAAAGTGTCAGAGATTGGATGCATCAAGCTCAGGTATTTTGCGTCCCAAGTATTACTGCCAAATCAGGCGATTCTGAAGGATTTGGTCTAGTTTTTACGGAAGCGCAAGCTATAGGACTACCAGTAGTGAGCAATGCTAGCGGCGGAATTCCTGAAGCCGTCATGCACGGCAAGACAGGTTTTTTGGCTGCGGAACGCGATGCTGAGGGGCTTGCTGCATATATCTTGCGATTGCTAGAGGATCGAGATTTGTGGCAGCAATTTAGCCGTAGAGGTCAAGAGCGAGTGCGTAGTGTATTTGACTTGCACAGTCAGACCAAAAAACTAGAGAGCATTTATGACGAAGTTTTCCAAGCAAATATTAATTAAAAATTGACGAGGTAATTGAGATGAAGCCGATTATTAGTACCGTTATACCCACGCGCAATCGACCGCTATTAGTTGAACGAGCAGTTAAAAGTGCGATCGCCCAAACTTTTCAGGATATAGAAGTCATCGTCATGATTGATGGCTTAGATGCTTCCACTCGTGGGGTTCTCGCCGAAATAGACGATCCTCGATTGAGGTGTGTAGAACTGCCAATTCCAGGCGGTGCGGCTGCGGCTCGAAATGCTGGAGTGTCTGAAGCGACAGGAGAATGGATTGCTTTTCTAGATGATGATGATGAATGGTTGCCACAAAAGCTAGAGCGGCAAATCGAAGCTGCTATCCGTTCTCAGTATGAGTTTCCGATTGTTGCTAGTCGTTTAACTGCTCGTTCTCCAAAAGGCGACTACATTCGTCCAACCAGATTTTTATCGCTGTCGGAGCCAATTAGCGAATACCTTTTGGCACGTAATTCGCTATTTCAAGGGGAGGGATTGATCCAAACTTCTGTCCTTTTTACCAAAAAGAAATTACTCCAAGAAGTTCCTTTTAGAACAGATTTGCAGAGACATCAAGATTGGGATTGGTTGTTGCGCGTGAATAATTTGGCAGGGGTAGGAATTGAGTTTGTACCTGAACCATTGGCTATTTGGTATGTAGATGAAAAGCGTAAAACTGTCAGTGGAACTAGCAATTGGCGTAATTCGCTCTCTTGGCTGCATGAAAACAAAAATCTAGTTACACCACGCGCTTATGCAGCTTTTATTATGGTGGAAGTTGCCGCGCAAGCCTCGACAGAAGGTGAATGGCAAAAATTTTTACCTCTCTTGTCAGAAGCGATAAAACTTGGCGAACCTCAACTAATTGATTTTCTCCTCTACCTAGGCATATGGCTAATTCCCCAAGAAACTCGCCGCTCTTTTCGAGCTTTGCTAAGCAAACAAGCTCAAAGCTTAAAAAGTGCATAACTTGAGTCAAAAACGACATTTACATCATTGAAAAAGGTTAGGAAAAAATAGTGTCATTGGTAACGATTGGATTACCTGTTTATAATGCGATGCCGTTTTTGCCAGAAACTATTGATAGTCTTTGGCAACAAACTTGTTCTGATTTTAGAGTATTAGTAATTGATGATGGTTCGACTGATGACAGTTTAGATTACTTAAAATCTATTCAAGATTCCCGATTCAAGGTGGTGTCTCAATCAAATAGTGGACTAACTGCAACTTTAAATAGAATGCTTGCCGAGGTAGAAACTCCTTGGTTAGTTCGCCACGATGCAGATGATATCGCTTATCCAAATCGGATTGAACTGATTACAGAGTACATAAATAGATATCCAGATTCAGGAATGTTTTATTCCTATGCCAAGTATTATCAAAATACCGAAAGCTTTGGAACTTTTAGAACTACTAAAGCATCCCCGGATATTCTTAGTAGCTTGACAAAAATCGGGTATTTGTTGGCAATTTGTCATCCAACTGTAACTCTAAACGTTGCCAAAACAAAAGACTTAGGGGGATATCGCTTTAATTTGCATATTGAAGATATCGATCTATGGTGGCGCATGGCTTTGTTGCATGAAATTAGACTGATTTCTGAAGAAACAGTTGGATTTCGCTTGAATATAAATAGTATAAGTAGTAGCAATCTGCAAGGGCAATCAACTAATACATTGTACGTGCAATATTTGCTGCTTTCGCACTTGTGGCATCTCAACCCCTTACCCTATGAATCGGTAAAAAAGCCGCTATCCATGCTACTCGATCGCAAAAAACTAAACTTTAGAAAAAATATGCGAATGACAAATATCCACATGGGCAAAAAGGCTTATGCAGGAGCAATTAAGTATGGTATTGGAGCTTTGCTATCTTCTCCCCAAGACTTCCTCGATCGCTTGACTTATGAGCTAGGAAATAAAGATATTGCTGTAAATGGAGAAGATCCTAAATTGTTTGCTGCTAATTGCCGTAATTTATGGCATGAAGAAGTTGAAAATACTTGTCTATTAACTAAGTGAGGATAGAAAAATGAAAGTTTTTGAAGAAATAGTTGTACTTAAAACTAGATTTCATAAAGTGAATGTACAGCAATTAATAGAGTACATAGTAGAAGCAGCAAAAGATAGCAAAAAGGCAATCGTAGGCAATGTAAATATTAAGGCAATGAACCTAGCCTGCGAACTACCTTGGTATCAAGATTTTTTAAACAAATCAAATTTAGTCTTTTGCGATGGCTTTGGTGTTTTGTTAGGAGCTAAGTTGTTTGGCTATGCACTTAGTTCTGAGCATCGCATGACACCTCCAGACTTTATCGAAGATTTGATTTTAAATTGCGAACAGCAAAATATATCTGTATTTCTGCTAGCAGGTGAACCAGGTGTAGTAGACAAAGCGATCGCCAAATTTAGAGCGATCGCCCCCAATTTGCAAATTCAAGGGCATCACGGTTATTTTGATAAGTCTGGAGCAGAAAGCGATGCCGTTATTGAAAAAATTAATAGCTTTAAGCCAGGAATTTTGTATGTAGGTTTTGGGATGCCTATCCAAGAACGTTGGATTTTGGACAACTTAGAGCAAGTAGACGCTGGCGTAATTGTCCCAATGGGAGCCTGCCTAGATTTTTATACAAATACAGTTTCTAGAGGACCGCGTTGGATGACAGATCGCGGGCTTGAATGGTTAGCACGGTTGTTTTTTGAGCCGCAGCGCCTATGGCAACGCTATATTCTGGGCAACCCACTATTTTTATATCGAGTTCTCAAACAAGGCATTTTAAAATACTTACAGCCAAGTTATGACTAAAAATCGCAAATTGATTAGACGGCGCACCTTTGTATTAGGTATCGGTGCTTTTATCTTGGCAAGCAAAATCAAAGACTTGAATAAACTAAGTCAAGCAGCTAGTTACGCTAATAGAAATTATGCCGTAGTTGGAAATACCCCTTTGCGCAATCGCGCTGCAACCAAAGGTTTGCTCTATGGGGCGGCAGTTTCCCAACGCAGCCTTGCTGCTGACAAAACTTTTGCCGAGCGTTTTAGCCAAGAGTGTGCCATCCTCGTACCTGAAAATGAGTTGAAGTGGAAAGCCCTGCGCCCTACTCCCGATCGATTCAACTTTGCCCCTGGCGATTGGCTGGCTAAGTTTGCGCGCTCTCAGGGTCTGCTGATGCGCGGACATACTCTAGTTTGGCACGAGGGGCTGCCGGAATGGTTTGCAAGTATTGTTGACAGCAGAAATGCCCAGCAGATGCTACGCCAACATATTGCTACAGTCGTCGGACACTATGCTGGGAAGATTCATTCTTGGGATGTAGTAAATGAAGCAATCGATCCGGCTGATGGACGCTCTGATGGTCTGCGTCAGTGGCCCTGGTTGCAGTTTTTGGGACCAGATTACATTGAAATTGCCTTTCGCGCCGCACACGAGGCAGACCCGCAGGCATTATTGGTATATAACGACCATCGCTTAGAGTATGACACCAGTGAAGAGGAAGCAAGAAGAACGGCTGTACTTAAGCTACTAGAACGTCTCAAGTCAAGAGGAACTCCCATTCATGCCCTGGGAATGCAAGCCCATTTGCGGGGAGATGAAACCCGCTTCAATGCTAAAAAGTTGAGGGATTTTATGCGTGATGTAGCTAGTCTCGGTCTAAAAATCATGATTACGGAAGTAGATGTGACAGACCAAAAGCTGCCCAAAGATATTGATACGCGCGATCGCATTGTCGCGGGAATATACGAGGATTATCTTTCTGTAGTATTAGATGAACCAGCCGTAACCGCACTGCTGACATGGGGTTTGAGCGATCGCCACACGTGGCTTTCAAGTTACAAACCCCGCGAAGACGGCGCTCCCGTTCGTCCGTTGCCCCTTGATGCCCAACTAAAGCGGAAATTGGCATGGAATGCGATCGCCCGCGCTGTTGACAACGCTCCTATACGTAACCACGTCTCGTAAGTAGCGATCGCAAAAATCTAGTTTTGCCCTTATTTCTACAACAATCCTCGATAGCGAATAAACACTAAAATTACTGCCCACGATCCTAAAGCGACTTTGATCGCCACCAGGATGTTGAGGATAGGAACAATCCCGCCGCTAATCAGTGCGCCCAACTCGCCGTGAGGTAATTCAATGCCAACTAGCGCGATCACCGCCAGCACGATAAATATCAGGACGGAAACCTTTTCCCAAAAGGCAGCGTGCCAACGCTCGTAAATTGACTCCATCCACTCTGAAGAAGATGTGATTGCGATTAGCCCAATTGCGGTTCCGCCTGCGACTCCTGCTGCAAACCCACCCCCTGGACTAAGATGCCCCCGAATTGCAAGTTCAATCCCCACGATCGCGGCAATAGTCGCGCCTAGTCGTGCCAGTACGATGGAAGTTTGATCGGTGAACTGATAAATAGTGTTGAAAGGTCGCTCGTTCGCCAGCAGAAATTGAGCGCCCATAATAGCGATCGTAAACACGATGACTTCAAAGATCGTGTCATACAGCCGATTTCTGAAAATAATGCCCGACACCGCATTAGGCACACCGCTATCCTGCACAACGGCTTCCACGATTGACAGATCGCTAACCTCTGCAATCGGGTTTGGCACGACCAGGAATTTGATGAATAAGGCGATGCCTGCTGCAATGTAAAGCCATTTCATTTAATGCTTTTCTCCTGAAGAATCTGGTACTGAGATATAGGTCAATCGCGTGGCGGGTGATGTCAGTTCGGTTTGCAGGATGTTGTAAAGGCGGCGGATGCGGATTGACGTGTGATAAAGTTGCGGTTCGGACTTAAGTGCGGGGTTTTGAATGTTGTTCAGTTGCGGCGTACTACAGGTAGCATGAACTTCTTTTGCCATCAATGCTTGATGTAAGGACTGTGGATCGGGATACGGCAGCAGTTCTAGCCGCAGATGATATTTGCTGGCAATTGTTCGCACTTGGGCGATCAGTTGGGCGAAAGGATGTAAATCGTTTGTCTCACTCAATTCATCTTTGAGGACACCAATTCGCATCACCAGCGATGAACGCACCGCCACCGCGTAGAGCGTAATCGCTAGCATAGTTCCTACCAATGCCTCGGTTAAGGCAACATCTGCCGCTCCCAAAACGACATAGACTAGGGCAGCGATCGCTCCCAAAATGCCACGAATCACCAGGGCATTGTAGGGGTTAACTTGGACAGTGAGCATCACCGCCGCTAAGGGCAGCAGAGCGACGATCGCATAGATGTAGTTATCGTCCATCATTTCCTCCACTGGAACAGTGTGCCAGCACGTACCCCAGCACCGTATTCCAGATTGCTAGGGAAATCAGCGCCAGGACGAGCAACGCCCATTGACTGGGAATCTTCAAAAGCAGTCCGAAGATGATGCTCATAGAACCGAGGGTATCGGCAACTGAAAGGCTGTGCAGTTTGAAAAGAAGGGATCGGCCACCAAGTAGAGGAAAAGTTCCCCAAAACCAGAAAACAATTCCCACGCTGATGCAGATGTAGCTGAGAATATTAATCATTGTTCATTCATCCGTTTAAGCACGTGTGCTAGCAACATTAATCCGGCATTTCCCACACTCAAGATAATCACCCCAACAACTCCAATCATCCAATCACCGCGCGCAACAGAGACGACCAAAATCATCACAGATGTTTTGCTGGCAATACTTGTAAAGGCAAGCATCTTCTGCCAAATATCATCATCTTGCCAAGCCTCATAGATGGGAATGAGCAACGCCAGAATCATCGCAATTAGAATCGCATTCATCGCCCCTTCCTCCCCCGCCTTACCCGATGAACTTCGTACCAGCCATCTTCGTAGTACTTCAAGACAATAGTTTTGGGTGTAAACGTGATTAGAAAGATATCTAGGAAGATTAGTCCTGGCGATCGCCTCTGTTTGACTTGTTCCATCACGATTTCTTCCTGCGTATGGGGACGCAATATCAGTTCAAATGCTTCTAGATACGCCTGGGGAATCGCCAAAACGATTTTCCACAGCACCCGCAACCAGTCTTTTAAGGTACCAGAACCACTACGACCGCGCGGCAACAGCAGGGCAACACAAATGCCGATGATGATATTTGCCACACTTAGATTAGCGGTGAGCAAAAACCAGATGACCAGTCGCAGGATCATATTGAGATATCCGCTCATGCCAGCACCATCCAGAAGAGTAGAATCAACGTCAAACTCATCACGCCAATCAGGTGATCGAATTGCTCTAATAGACGTGGCAGTTTGACTCCGGTGCGTCGAAAAATCAAAAAATATGCCAGCCAACCTAGGGCGATCGTTGCCAAGGGTTTGACAATATTCTCGAAACTGTACGCTTCGTAATACGCTATATTTGCCACAAATAGCCCACCAATGAGCAGGGCGATCGCTGCCCAAAAACCAGGCTGGATTTTCTCTTGTTTTTCCTGTTTTTGATGAGGCAGAAAAATAAATTTGGCAAAGGATATTGCCGTTCCCAGCGCCGCAATGTTCATGCCGATCGCCTGCCAGGGCAACAGACTTTTCATCGTCAACACCTTTGCCCCAAAGCCCGACAACAGGGGAAACCCTGAGATTGAGAAACTAGCGATCGCCAGGGCAATCCAGATCGGCGTACCGATGGGCTGGTGTTGCAGTTCCTTTAGGTTGCGACTGGGGAGAACCCCTGCGATTAGAAACAGTGCCGATTTCACTAACCCGTGCGTCAGGGCATAGAATCCGCCGACTTCCGGTGCTGCGAGAACAAAACCCAACTGCGAAACTGTATGAAACGCCAGCATCCGCTTGGTGTCTTTTTCAAAGACGGCATAACCCACGCCTAACAACGCTGTCCCTACCCCCAGACCTCGGATCAGAGGATCGACCTCCGGCACTAGCAAGGCGCAGCGCACCAGTGGCAAAACCCCCGCTTTGACAACAGCACCCGACAGCATTGCCGATACGGGCGTTTCCGACTCTGAATGGGTTAACGGCAGCCATAATCCCGATACAAAAATTCCTCCTTTCACCAGCAGTCCCAAAAAGATCAGCGCCAGTGCTTCTGGAGGCGCTTTGGGTAATCCGGCAAAGGCAAAAGAATGGGTGGCTTTATAAACCAGCACTGCGCCCACTAGGTAAAACAACATGGCAACGTTGCTAGTAAAGAGATAGCGCAAGCCCACCCAAATCGATCGATCCGTTCGAGGGTAAGCAATTAATAGAAACGCTGCGATACTGATTACTTCTAAAGCAACGTACAAACTGATGAAATCTGTACAGGCAAACGCGGCATTGACGCTACCATGCAGAATGATCGTCTGCATGAAAAAAAAAGCAGTCTTACCACTATTCCAGCAGTAGAGAATTACGGCTGCCGTTACTAGCGCATTGGTGAGGATAAAAAAGCCGCTCAGGCGATCGAGCAGTAAGGTAACACCAAAGTTATCCAGTAATTGCAACTCTAGTGGTGGTTGCGTAAATAGCCACAGCGCATAAACGGTTGAGGCGATCGCTACCCCAAATGAGAAAATGCGATCGCACCGAGGCAGCAAATAACTGATAAACCCGACAAAAAACGGTAACGCGATCCAGATAATCGTCAGGGTACTCATGGCGCGTTATTCTGCTCGATTTCGCTGGTTTCCAGCGTCGGATTATCCCGTGCCAATTTCATCACCCCAACTAGCATCAGTGCTTGAATCGAAAAGCCAATGACGATCGCCGTCAAGATCACCGCTTGAGGAACCGGATCGGCGTAATTTCCTTTATTGCCATCGGCAAGAATCGGGGTAAACAAGCCATCGCGCGATGCGATCAACACGTAATAGGCAATCACCCCCGTACTCATCACATCCATAGAGATGATTTTCATCACCAAATTTTTCTTAAAGATGATGCCAAAAAATCCGCACAAAATCGTTGCAAAAACACACGCTTCTAACACTTACCCTCCTACTGTCTTACCTAAGCTTCATTCACCACTGCTGTTGCTTCTAGCGAGGGTTCTCCACTGGCGGGTGGCTCCTGGGACTGTCCAAAAGCGACTCGGAGGAAAGGTGGTGCGAGGAAGGTGGTCAAAATCACCATAATGATGATGGCAGCTTCCAAGGGTTTATCGAGTACGCCACTGGCAGAACCAATGCCTGCAAACACTAGCCCCACCTCACCTCGCGGAATCATGCCCACCCCGATCGCCAGTCGATTGATTCCTGGTTGACCAAAGACTGCCCAACCTGTGACGACTTTACCAACGATTGCCACCGCAATTAAAAACACAGCAATTACCAAGCCAGAGCGGTTTTCAGGGAGTAACGGATTAAGTACGCTTAAATCTGCCCTCGCGCCAACAGTGACAAAGAAGATGGGAACTAGCAGATCGGCGATCGGTTTGACCAGTTCATCCAACTCGTTTCGGGCATCGGTTTCGTCTAAGACCAATCCTGCGGCGAAGGCACCCAAAATCGCTTCTAGGTGAATTGCATTGCCCAAAAACGCCATAAAGAAAGCAAAGATAAATGCCGGAATCACAATATTGCCACGGGTTTTGAGCTTGTCCACAAGGGCAACAAAGGTCTTGTTGAAAATGCCACCGAGCAAGATCGAACCAATCAGAAACGCTGTTGCGCTAATAATCAGGTAAATTACATTCGTCACATCGATTTCACCTGTTTTGGCTAAACTAGCAACTACTGCTAGCACGATGATTCCTAACACATCATCAATCACTGCTGCGCCGACAATAATCTGTCCTTCTCTCGACTTGAGCCGACCTAGTTCAGACAGCACTTTAGAGGTGATGCCGATGCTAGTTGCCGTCAAAGCTGCTCCCGCAAAAATCGCCGGAATTGCCGAAACATTGAACAGCATCATCAGCCCAGCCGTACCCGCCGCAAAGGGAACAGCCACCCCAACACAGGCGACGATCGCTGCTTGAGAGCCGACTTCCTTTAACTGGCGCAGATCTGATTCCAGCCCAATTTCAAACAGCAGAATAATTACACCCAGTTCTGCCAGCACCGAAATTACTTCGCTCTGGGACTGGAATATGCTGGTTACTGCCTCTGGCGTTAGTCCGTTAATCCATTGCAGCACAGACATTACAACGGAATTTGAAGCTTGCAGCCCACTTTCGGGAAAAATCACTAAATGTAGGGCAGACACCCCAACCATGACTCCAGCTACCAGTTCGCCCAAAACCGGGGGAAAATCCAACCGCTTAGACACCTCAGCACCCAGTTTGCTAGCAAGGTAGATAACTACTAGACTCAGTAGCACACCAGACAACACGAGCGGAGCATTTTCGGCTTCAGCCGTTGCCAGCAGAGGGGGAGGAATTAGAAATGGAAGTTGGGATAAAGGGGCGATCGCAGGGTTAAAAAACATGGGTCAGGGATTTCTGTAAGAGACACGTTCCAACAAAATTGAATGTAGGACACACGGTGTGTCCTTACCAGTAATGCCAATCAGATAGTAACGGTTTTGCTATAGGTATGGTCAACGGCTTGACGCAGCGCTTCGGTGCGATTGTCTAGAATATGTGCAGCCGTCACCATGTTAAATAAACCGAGACGCTCTAAGCGGCTCTGGATTTTGGCGCTGGCTCCAACAATATAGATTTGAAGCCCCTTGTCGTGGGCATCTCGAATCGCATTTTCGATCGCCAGCGAAGCCGTCACCCCCAGCATTGGTACATCACTGAGATCCATGACCAGCGCATCGGCATCTTTCATGGCATTGTGTTCGCGGGCGATCGCCTTTGACAAGCCAAAAATCATCGGACCACTTAGATAAAACAGCAGCACTCGACCCGCGCCTTTTTCCAAAAGCTGTTTGTCTTCCTCACTCAACCGCACATCGTCGTCCGTGTCCGTAATCAGCTTGACTTCTTTAGCTTGCAGGTTGCTCAACCGTTCGATGGTCAAAATGTTGGCAATAAACACCCCAACACCCACCGCCACAATTAGATCGACAAACACCGTCAGCAGCAACACCCCGTACATGATCAGGGAACCCTTGAGGGAGACTTTGTGCGATCGCTTTAAAAAGCTCCAGTCCAAAATATCAATCCCCACCTTGAGGGCAATTCCTGCTAGCACTGCCATCGGAATCGGTTGCGTATATCGGGCAGCCCCCAGCACTACCACCAGCAAGAGCAACGCGCGGGTTATCCCCGAAACCGCAGATGTTGCGCCTGTCTGGATATTTACAACCGTTCCCATCGTGGCTCCCGCACCAGGCAAGCCACCGCAGATGCCCGACACAATATTACCAATGCCTTGACCAATCAGTTCCTTATCGGACTTGTGTTCGGTGCGAGTAAGACTATCGGCAATTACTGCCGTTAAGAGAGTGTCAATGCAACCTAATATCCCCAGCATCACGCCATCGACAAACATCGTTGTCAACTGATTCGCCGTAAAGGTGGGCATTTGGAAAATCGGTAGACCGACTGGAATTTCACCCAAATCTCCAATCCGGCGAATGTCTACATTCCCAAAGATTGTCAGGGAAATAATTGTGCCGATAATCAGGGCGACTAGCTGGGGAGGGACTAACCGCTTTAGCTTTTTGGGCATGAAGAAAATAATGGCAAGAGTTACGCCTCCTAAAATCACTTCTGGCAAATTAGCATTTGCGAAAAGCTGAGGAATCGCTGCCACCGTAGCTAATACCCCACCCTTGGGAGCCGCCTGTCCCAAAAAAGGCGCGATTTGCAGAATGATCAAAATAACGCCAATCCCCGACATGAAGCCCGAAATGACGCTATAGGGCATCAGGGTGATGTATTTGCCTAACTTGAAAATGCCGAAGATGATTTGAAACAACCCCGCCAACATGACGACAGTAAATGCCATCGCCAAGCCAATTTCAGGATTATTGGCTGTCAGACTTGCCACGATCGCGGTCATCACGACGGTCATCGGTCCTGTTGGCTCAGAAATTAGCGTCGGTGTACCGCCAAACAAGGCAGCAAAAAAGCCGACACAGACTGCCCCATACAGCCCGGCGATTGGACCCGCCCCAGAGGCGACACCGAAGGCGAGGGCAAGGGGTAAGGACACAACCGCTGCAGTGACTCCGCCAAAGATATCGCCACGCAGGTTATCAAACCGGATTTGGTTGGTAATTGCCATTGAGGTGAACACAGAGTATTAACTTCTTAAAGTAATACAAAGTCGTCATCTGACTTTGAAACTGTGCGGTTTCTCCCATTGGAAATTCCTTGCTTTTCGATAGAGACTTTGTATGGTTGACTATTTTAATAGTTAACTTGCAATCTTTTCATTGGATGAAAAGAGTAGTGAGGAATGGGTTTAGGTTTTGGCGTTGCCTAAAACAGAATGATTTACGTTAATCGAGGAATAAAGTTTTTAGTAGAGTAGTCCAGAAATGAGATTGAAGCGCAAGCCAAATCACTTACGCCGACGATAACAGTAACATTCTGTTAAAATGCGAAAAATCTTCAGCCCCCGCTTGTTCCCTTACTTACAAAGCTTTTTTGTCATTTTTTTAAGCGCAAAAGTTTAATAAAAACAATATTTTTTCTCAACTTAGGCTGGTAGTTTGACAACTTTGTTGATTATCCATGCTGGCCAAAAAATTATAATCAAAAAGCTGGATAGTATCGCTAGAGATCGTTGCCCTCCTGAGAGTAGAGAGTGCTGATTAAAATAATTTAGGAAAGCTAGCCAGCAAACGAAACCTGAGAAAATATATGATAAAGCAATAAAGCTGAACAATAAAATGGTTGTAGTTGTCATTTAAGTTAACATGTCTATTCTAGAGTTGTTATTCTTACTAATATTTATAGTAAATCACTTAAAAGATGAAATTCAATCAAGCGTTAGTGAAGAAACTGAGGTAGTGCGTTAAGTTGGTGTAAGGTTGCTAAAGCAGAAGATAATTTCCTACCCCAAGCTCAGAGATAATTCATACTACAAGGGAAAAAAGTCGCTCGATGTCATGGGCAAGAATGCGCTGACGAATTCCATCAGCAAAAGATTACTCTATTGACTTAAATCATACCGTTCTAGGCAATGCCCTACAAAAGAAAGGTGTTGAATTCGCTCTATAGGTGCTTGGTGTCATGCCTGTAAGCTGGCGAAACTGTTTACTTAGATGGCTGTGGCTATTGAACCCACATTCCAAAGCAATGTCTGCAACCAGTGCATCGGTTTGTTTCAACAACTGCTTTGCCCCCGTTCTACTCGCTGTTGCAGCAGGTATTGGTAGGGAGCAGTGCCTAGTGCTTGTTCGAATAAATGGCTAAAATGGAATTGACTTATGCCTAGGATGGCGGCTAAGTCTGCAAGCTTGATGTCTTGGCTTAGATGTTCGTTAATATAATCCAAAACTTCTAGCAATTGATGTTGAGGTAATCCGCCCTGATAAATTGGCAAAGAAAATTTTGCCATAGCGTAATGTCTAAGTAAATGCACCGCTAGTACATTTGCCAAGGATTCAATGTAGAGCTTACCACCCAAATTGCCTTGTTTGAGTTTCGCAAGCAACATCATCGCGATCGCCTCAAGCTGGGAATCGCGGGTACGAAATTCGGGAAATAATTCAAACCAATCGGGACTAGTAGTAATAGTTTCTTTAGCAATGTGTTGGATAAACTTAGAGGCAATCCGAATCTGCAAGTAGCGATCTTTATACTAAGTTGTGGTCAGAGGTAGTAGAGTATTAAATAGAGAGAACTTTGGCAAAGATAAATGTACAGGAGTCAAGTAACGCAAGCCTGTCCTCATCTAGACCTAGAGACAGTCAAGCAGAAAGTAA
>NZ_JBYCCV010000034.1:0-39742 GCF_057473825.1 Aliterella sp. E5.1 | reverse complement strand
GGGACTTACACCCTCACGATTATCAAGTTGTAAGGATTGGCATTCTCCGTTTTAGAGAGTCTGCCCCATCCTCCCTTCCGTCCCTGAGTATTGCTACTCATTTAGGATGAACGAATCGCACACACTCCAACGGCTGAAGCACGTTGGATTCTTAAGTCGTCCAAATATGGACTCTTAAAGGCGTAGACAATGCGCCGCTACTAACTCCACTCAAGTCTAAACCAAGTGTTGTTGCTACTTTTCTGATTATGTTGCCTGCACCATTCGTATCAGCATTAATGTACTGATTATTGGCAGTGCGAAACAATCCTCGTTTTGTTCGCTTACCTGACGACTTCCACCCTTCGGGTTTTTCACCATATTTGGGCAGTTCATCGCCATCAACAAACGAAGCTTTAGACGTATAGGATTCTTCAGTTTCTACAAACTTAATTCCGTACTGTTCACATAATTGGTTAATCCTATCTTTTAGCTTGGCAGTAGGGACAGATACAAACTTTTGGTTGTTAACTCTACCCATGTTTGAGCTATCTTTCTGGCGCTTATTCCACCCAAAAACCAAAGTTCCAATCTTGTTGTCTAAGCAGTGGTTGATAACTTTTTGAGCGGCTTTATTAACAGCATCCCTCATTTGCCGATTGCGCTTTTCAGTGATGATTGCAAGCTTGTTAGACCAGAAACCTTGGGGCTTCTTTTCTTTAATAGTTGAGACTTGTTTGTTGTACCACTGGTTGAGTGATTTAAGATGCTTGCCATCTACAATAAAGCTAGTTCCCACGTTAGAAACGCAAGTTAGCCAATTGTTCAAACCTGGGTCTATACCTAGCACGAAACCAGGATTTACATCGCTTGAAACGGATTCTAACCTGTAGACAAATTCTACATAGAAGCACCCATTCCTAGGTAATATCCTAAATTCTCTAACGCTCTTATAGTCTAAGTTTGACGGCATTGGCAAGTAGAAAGCATCTAACCCAAACCAAGCTTTAACTTTGCTTCCTAGAGGAAACCTTAATTGACCATCCTTAAGTTTGACCGCTTGGCTTGGATAAGTGACAAGCGTCAACCCCTTCTTACGATAGTTAGGCAACTTAGGACGCTCCGTTATAGTTCCATTTCTATACGCTTTTAATAGCCCTATAAACGATTTAAACGACTCAGCAATAATCGTCAACGTCTGCTGTGCGGTTTGAGACTGCAATGCTCCAAAATGCGGGTTTCTAGTTAGTTGTTTGTGCAAGTCAAACTTACTTACTATTTTTCCCGCTTTAAAATACATTTGCCGGGCATAGTACAACCCACAATTTGAGAGCTTGTTAGCCTCAGTACAAACATATTCAAGTATTGCTTTAAGTTCACTATTAGGGTTAATTAATGTTTGTTGACATCCGTAGTTAGCTGCTTGTTTCATATCTGTAAGTATGACATACTTTGTTTATGGATATAACCTATAGACATAAAAATACTTCAATCACTGCCATCAATTATCACTTTGTCTTTATCCCTAGAAGGCGTAGAAAAGTATTAATAGGAGAGGTTGAGCAACGGCTTAAAGAACTTATTTATGAACTGTCTGCCAATATTGAAGCAAAGGTCATAGCGCTAGAAATTATGCCTGACCATGTGCATTTGTTTCTTAATGCACCGCCAGACATTGCTCCAGACCAAATCATGTTTAGAATTAAAGGGGCAAGTTCTCGCTATTTAAGAGTAGAATTTCCCCATCTTAAAAAGATGCCATCAATGTGGACTCGGAGCTATTTTTGCAGCACAGCAGGCAATGTATCAAGTCAAACTATTGAGCGGTATATCCAAAACCAGAAAAGCACCTAAAGGTGCTGGGTCGTTTTTCATCCCACGGCTGAAGCAGGCGTAGGCTTTCAAACCTCCCACTGCTCCTGTAAGAAATCTGCTGCTTCAAGTAATAAAAAATATCCTGCAACTGCAAGAATGGATGAGATGAATGTTAATAAAATCTGTTCGCTTAAGCCCAAATTACTATCTGACGGAATAACACTCGCAAGGACATGGATATACTTTTGTAGCTGCACAACAGTAATGGTATAGGTGGCAATGACAAGTAAGTTGAGAGCCTTGACAAGGCTCTCAACATTTCTGTCTGCAAGATTACTTAACTGCTTTTCCAGTATTTCCTTCAGCATATTTTTGCCTCATCTTTTTTAAGTTTAAGATTTAATAGCTGACAATAATTTAAAGCCGTCTACTCTAACAACAACTTTAAAATTATACTCGTTAACACATCATAACCAACTTAATACTGCATATTGGCAGACAACTTCGGCATATTGCCTTCACCCATAAGTTAAGCAACCTAATTAGTGAATATACAGAAAGTTTCCTTATAACTAGCTTATTTGGCTATATATAGAGTTAATTTACATAATAAAAGATATTATCTGAGATTATTCTGCACGAGCGCCTTAAACAAAGCGATCGCCCAAAATCTTTATATCTAATCGCGCAATACATAGCCCACACTACGCACGGTTTGAATTAAACGCTGTTCGCCCGTTGCTTCTAACTTCAAACGCAGATAACGAATATAAACTTCAATAATATTGGAGTCGCCCATAAAGTCATAACCCCAGACTTTTTCTAATATGCGATCGCGCGTAATCACTTGGCGAGGATGCCCTAACAAATATTCCAGTAAATCGAACTCTTTGGCGGTTAATTCAATTAGTCTTGTGCCACGATAGACTTGCCGCGATCGCCGATTTAGACTAAGGTCAGCAAATTCTAATACATCTGCGTCTATTTCTAGCACTTGCCTTAGCCTGGCGCGGATTCTAGCTAACAATTCCTCAATACTAAAAGGCTTAACTAAATAATCGTCAGCACCTGCGTCCAAACCAGCAACGCGATCGCTTACTTCGTCTTTTGCTGTTAATAATATAATTGGCACTTGATCGCCTGTAGTCCGCAAGCGGCGGCAAATTTCTATTCCTGATAGTCCCGGTAGCATCCAATCTAAAATAATTAAATCTATGGGCAATTCTCGCGCGGTGGTTAGTCCCGCTACGCCGTCGTGGACTACACTAATTTCGTAGCCTTCGTAACCTAGCTCTAATTGAATAAATTTAGCTAATTTAATTTCGTCTTCTACGAGCAAAATATGTGCTGTCATAAGTTATGCCGCACTGGGCAGAGTCACTGTAAAAGTGCTACCTTCTCCTAGTTTCGAGCGGACTGTAACGCTACCGCCCATACTATCAACCAAAGTTTTGACAATCGATAAACCCAAACCACAGCCACCAGTAAAACGATTGCGGGCTTCATCTACGCGGTAGAAGCGCTCAAAAATGAGATGCTGTTGTGCTAAGGGAATGCCCAAACCGCGATCGCAAACATGAATTACGGCACTTTCTGCCGTTGAATCTAATACTATAGCGATCGCAAAGTGGGAGTCAGAATATTTAACGGCGTTGTCAATCAGGTTTAGTAATACTTGTTTAAGACGGCTGCGATCGGCTTTAACTAAAATTTGTTCGTGAGCCGCCTCTAAAGTAATGATGCGATCGGTATATTGCATTGCCATTGCCGTTACTTCTATAACTAAATCGTTTAGCACTAATGATTCAAGACGAATATGCAAGTAACCAGCATCGGCTCTAGCTAAATCTAGCAAATCTTGCAATAGACGAATAGTGCTTTCTGCCTCCATTGCGGCGGTTTCCAGCGCTTCTCGCTGAGGCGCAGTTAAATTAGTTTCCCGTTTGAGAACGCTTTGCAAATAACCTTGGACAATTGTTAAAGGTGTACGCAATTCATGGGACACATTACCAACAAACTGACGCTGTTGTTCCCACGCCTCGGCTAAACGATCTAGCATCATGTCACAGGTACGGGCTAACTCCTTGACTTCCGTAGGTGCGCGATAAAGATGCAACCTTGCTTGACTTAGATCATTTACAGATATACTTTCAGCTAGTTGACTGATACGGCGCAATGGTTGCAGCGATTTCTTGATGTAAACAGCGATTGCAATAGTAATAATTATTAAAGCAACTAAGCTCACAATCCCCAAACTTTGAACTAGGGATGAAAACATCTTTTGTTCGTAGGAGATATCTTGCGCTACAAACAATAATCCTAATTGCTGCCCTTTTACTTGTAAAAATTTGCCGCATATTACAAAATAGCGATCGCCCATTTCGTACACTTTCGTACTCAGAGGCGATCGAACTTGTGCCATCAATTTAGTTGCAGCTTGATCTAAAGGAACTAAATTTTTTACTGAGATAGCCCCCTTAGTAGGCTTAATCCATACTAAAGTTTTGCCTGTAGTTCGATTTGCGATCGCCTTTTGCAACCCTATTTCTAGAGAATACATTTCGCTATAAACTTCCACGTCATCAGGCAAACGTTGGGCAATTTGTTCTATATTTTGCTTGTGACTATCAATTAAAATTTGCTGTATTTGCCAAGTTGTCCACAGGGCAATACCACCAACCCCTACAGCAAAAGCCGCCGTAATGCCGATAGTTAGACGCACTTGCAAGGAAAAAGGGTCTATTCTCTGCCAAATTCTCTTTATTTTCTGCACTGCTACTCTATAAATTTCTACCCTTTTGATGGCGGGGTAGGACAAGTTTTGTTAGCAAAGTCACATTGATAAATGTACGGTTCTTGCCAGCTAAGAGGAATTTGTAATAAGTCCCGCGTCCCGGTCATTCCTTGCCCAATAAATAGTAGTAAAGCAACGCAATTTAAAACTGTGTGGGCTATGCGCCAGCGATGAGATTTGTCTTTATAAATAGAAGGTGCGATCGCGCTTGAAAATATCATCAATAATGCCGCCGCAATCCCAATATAATAATGCGACCAGTACCACTCGCTCGATAGCCGATAAACGCCATCCTGGCTGCCTAAAATAATTAGCCCCGCACCCGTCAAAGTAGCAAATACTCCCCGCCAAAGCTTTCCTGTCGCCTTGTAAAGAAGAATTAATGAGGCAATAGTAGCAACGAACATCAGTCCAATAAATGTTACTTGGAATGGTTCTTTACTCACTAAATCGTTAGTCAAAATATTTTTAGTAATTGGGTGGGCGAGTCCCAATAAAGCAATGCTTACAACGGCGAATGTCAGCCAATTTCCCAGACGATTGTGTTCTGAGCCAACTACTGGGGGGATTTTGCTTTTGCCCTCAGTTTTCGTTTGCAAGCGACGCTGGCGAGTTTGCCACGCAAGGTTAATCACCATGCCAATTAAGGGAAAAACAAAGAAAACTGCGATCGCTGGATGCAGTAAAGTAAAAGCGTCTTTAAGTTCTACCATACAAAACCTCGGTGCAGAAATAGGGTTTGACTGACACGTTCTTACTATAAAAGGAAAGCAAAATTATCGCGCATTGCGGATAGGTGATGACATATCCGCGATCGCGCTTTATTCAACTATTGTTAACGTTGGGCTGTGGATGTTGTAGGTAACAAAGCATAGCCAAAAGTAGCATTAAAAGAGCGACACCATACTGCTACAGTGCGATAGTTTGCCAAATTAACATTATTGGGAATGATGTAACGTTGAGTACCGCTAACTTTTTGTAAGCGACCTATAGTAGTATAGTCTTGCTGTTTTAATCCACTGTTAGGCAAGGCAGCAGCACGGTGTAAAATGACATACAAATCGGGACCCATATCTGACTTAAAGGTTTTGTCAAATTCTAGATAGCGTTTGCCCTTTTCGTTAATAATACTGACTGCTCCTTGAGTCGGATGTTCGGCGGCGACAAACATCCCAGATTTTTGCTTCGACATTGCCCCATCATTCATTTTTGGAGGAGACATTTCTCCAGCTTGCGCTGTTAGCTGATGAGATGGGAATCCGCTTACACCCAAAATAAGAGCAGTAGCGACACCAAGTAACAAATATTTCAATTTCATTGCAACAATTTTCCGAAATGACTGACCTTTACACTGTATAATTCTAGATGAGGTGCAGAATTAATTAGGCTTAAGAAGCTGACTCAATAATCCTCACAATCTTCTCAGGAAATTCTCATAAACGGCGCTTTTAGTTGCCAAGTTTAGCTGTACCAAAAGTGGCATTAAATTGACGACACCAAATTACTGCCGATTGATAATTCTCTAGCTTAATATTTTGGGGAATAGCATAACGCTGGCTACCGCTATACTTTTGCAAGCGATTAACAATTACATAATCTGCCTCTTTTATCGGGTATGCAGGAGACGAAGTTGTAGCAAGTACATGATCAGAACGGTGGAGAATTATATATAAATCTGGACCTGAACTAGAAGTTGTAAAAGTTTCATCAAGTTCTAAATAATTCTTGCCGTTTTCCCTAAAAATCCGAACGCTACCATTAGTATCGTGTTCGCCAGCAATAAAAGTACCAGATTTAATATTTTGTTGATTAGTAGAACTAATTGGACTTGCTAGAGTAGGGGAATTTGCCGTAGGTTGAGTAATTGAAGCTTCGGTTCCACAACCGTAAATGAGCATCATTGCCGCCAAAATTAGTGAATATTTCAGTTTCATAAGTGCCAATTCAGTTACTTATATGTAGTATTCACTTTTCAGGTTGTACATTCCGGGCGCTTAGACCAAATTTACCTGTAACAATTTCAAAGTTTACAGTTGTACCAGGATTAAGAGTGCGATCGCCTTCTCCAGGAATGGCAGTAAAGTTGAAAAATATCTCTGTATCTTTGCTCCAGATTGTACCGTTACCAGTTTTAAAATCAAAAGAACGGACTACACCCTGCGCCACTGGTAAACCGTTAGCGCCAAGTCGTGGCGTACCTTTAGCCCACTCTTGCTGAGGAATGCGGATTTGCTTCACTTCCGGCGTATTGTAAGCTTCGTAACTGTAGTTAGAATTGGTTTGCATAATTGCCCGCAAATCGAGGCGCAATTCGTCTATTGTTGGTCGCCCGACAAAGAACCAGCCATTATAAATTTTGTAAATAGTTAAATTGGGATACAGTACAAAAGTATAAGGCTGGGCGCGATAGGCATACTCGCCTTCAGTTTCGTCCAATATATTTATTTTATTAATTAGCTCTCGTTTTTCATCTGCCAAAAAAGTCCATTGCGCCCCCAAACCAGCGCGAAAGGCTGCTTGTACCAAGGGCGGATCGGTGCTAATGGTTACTAGCTGACAATAATTGATGGCTAACTCTTGCTGAAACTGCACCAGTTGAGACAACTGTTGGCGATCGCGCGGACAAAAAAAGCCCCGGTAAAAAACTACAATTAGCGGATACCCGCTAAAAAATTCGAGTTTTTTGTCTAGCAAGCTAGGCTGAGTCAATTCCGACAAGCGTACCAATTGCTGCTGGTGGTTGGGCAATTCAAAGTCACAAAATACTTCGCCAATTTGTAAGTTAGTGGTCATAGTCAAATTTTTCTATAGCTAAATGAACTGTTAAAAATAAAGAGTTCGCGGATTGTTCAGCAAACTCTCATCTTTTCTTGGGGAAAAAATCATTTTCCCAAAAGAAAAAACTGGTACTTTAATTAGCATTGGCTGAGATCGCGTTAAAACTCAGGAAATATTTTTTCTAACCTCCGCACCCTACTAAAAAAGGTCGCAATGACTACATCTCAGTTTAATAAAACTAATTTAGAACGTAAGGAACGGCAAAGACTCCAGAAATCGCGCACGGCAACAATAGTCTTGTTGGGTATCACTATTATTACAAGTCTTATAGTTGCTGGGTGGTTTGCTGGGGAAGGAAAAATTAAAGGAATTTTTACTCAAGTACAACTATTGCAAGATAGCCCTCCTTTTTGGTTAGAAGCACCAAGGGTAATGGCGGAATATCTAATTGCGCCTACAGTATTGCTAGTTGTACTTGTTTTAGTTATTACCAAAGTTTCGCCTCAGCCTCGCCAGTGGTCGCGGCGGTTAGTAGTGGCAATCTTACTAATTTTGACGATTAGATATGTATTGTGGCGGAGTCTTTCGACAATTAATGTTGCCACTCCTCTCAATGGTGTATTTAGTATCGGGCTATTTGTTTTAGAAATTTTGACTTTATTTAGTAGCACTATTGGGCTACTTTTAATGCTAAACGTCAACAATCGCCATCAAGAAGCCGATCGATTGTCTACTACCGTAATTGATGGTAGTTTTACGCCAAAAGTTGATATCTTTGTGCCTACTTACAACGAACAAACTTTTATTTTGCGGCGGACTATTATCGGCTGTCAAGCTTTAGATTATCCCCATAAAACTATTTATTTGCTCGATGATACGCAACGAACAGAAGTAAAAAAATTGGCAGACGAATTGGGATGTAAGTATTTAACAAGACCAGAAAATAGTCATGCTAAAGCTGGAAACTTAAATAATGCTCTCCATCACACAGACGGAGAATTGCTAGTTGTTTTTGATGCCGATTTTATCCCAACAAAGAACTTTTTAACTCGTACTGTAGGCTTTTTTCAGGGCGAGCGGGTTGCTTTAGTCCAAACACCCCAAAGCTTTTACAATGCCGATCCTATAGCTCGCAACTTGGGTTTAGAAAATGTTGTAACTTCCGAAGAAGAAGTATTCTATCGGCAAATTCAACCAAATAGAGACGGCGCTGATAGTGTAATTTGTGCGGGTACTTCTTTTATTGTTAGACGTAGTGCGTTGCAAGCTGCGGGCGGGTTTGTGACGGATTCTTTGAGTGAAGATTATTTTACTGGAGTCCGCTTATCGGCTCAAGGATATCGATTAATTTATCTCGATGAAAAGCTAAGTGCAGGTTTAGCTGCCGAAAATATATCTGCTCATGCTACCCAAAGATTGCGATGGGCGAGAGGTACATTGCAAGCATTTTTTATTGAATCTAATCCCCTAACAATTAAAGGATTGCGACCATTACAAAGATTAGCTCACTTGGAAGGATTAATTCATTGGTTTAGTAGTATTTCTCGCGTTGGCTTTTTGATTATTCCTTTAGCTTATTCTTTTTTAGGCGTTATTCCTGTTAGAGCTACAACCTCTGAATTATTATATTTTTTCTTACCTTATTATCTAGTGCAAATTACAGCTTTTGCCTGGTTAAATTCTCGCTCTCGTTCGGCAATATTATCTGATATTTACTCTTTAGTTTTATGTTTCCCTTTAGCACTAACAGTAATTCAAGTAATGCTCAATCCTTTTTCTAAAGGATTCAACGTAACACCAAAAGGTACAGCAAGCAAGTATTTTTCCTTCAACTGGAATTTAGCTCTGCCATTGATAATTTTATTTATAGCTACGGCGGTAAGTTTGTGGCGAAATCTCGGAATGTGTATGGTCAAAGGTGCGTGGGCGACAACAGTTGCGCCAGAAGTTGCCCAACAAGTCAAAGGCATTGGTTTAGGCTGGTTGTGGAGTGGTTACAACTTGTTGCTGCTGGGTATAGCACTATTAATTTTGTTGGATGTACCCAAACCAGACTTGTATGAATGGTTCAATTTGCGGCGAGTAGTACAGTTACAAATTGGCGAACAAAAATTCTGGGGAATCACGACAATGATTTCAGAAATTGGGGCAGAAGTCGCTTTAACCCAACCGGGAAATAATCTAGATGCAAGTTTACCTGCGATCTTAGAACTTATGGAAGAACAGCTACAATTGCCTGTAAAAATCGTGAAGACTAGCATTAAAGACGAATTTTTAACTGTGCGAGTAGCCTTTGAACAAGTAACCCTCAGCCAGCATCGATGTTTAGTAGAAATATTATTTTGTCGTCCGGGACAGTGGAAGCGCCAAAATACACCTGGAGAATTGCGATCGCTACTATTGATATTTAAAATTTTACTCAAGCCACGAGTATTGTTTGACCGCAATGTAGAGGTAAATGCGATCGCTGTTTCTCAAGGTTAGGTTTTAAAGATTGTTGTATTTAACCCTAGGCGGGTTGTGACTCAAAACAAAAAAGACCAGCCTACCACAGCTAGTCTAGATATTATTTCTTACATTGTCGTTTGATTCCAGGAAGCCCAACTGCGCTTTTCAACGCTTCAGCTAGTAAAAATCTTATGTTTACATTGTAACAGGAAGCACAGATTTTTTTATATAAATTCACAGTATCTTGACATAACTATCCCAAGAGAGAGATGTAAAACAGAAAACTGTATCTAAATCAAGAGGATTTTACTCCTAACAACTACACTAGATTACTACTTGTTTCCCGATTCAGATATTTTTGCCCTTGGCTAGGCTTTCCCCACAAAATGCGCTCTTGTTTATAAATAGCAATACCAGGTTTAGCACCCTTGGGTTTGTAGACGTGCTTGGGTTGAGTATAAACCACCGGAACGCGATCGCTCTGACGCGAACGGCTATAGTAAGCAGCCAAATCGGCAGTAAATTGTAAATCGCGCTCCTCGGCTACAGCACCGGGTTCTAAGCGCAATAGTACGTGAGCGCCAGGAATTTCTTGAGCGTGGAACCACAAATCGTAATCTTTTGCCAAGCGAAAAGTTAAGCGATCGTTTTGGCGATTATTACGCCCAATTAATACCTCAAAGCCGCTCGGAGAACGAAACTTGTGAAAATTTGGTACAGAGTCAGTGCTAGACGTAGGGCGAATATATTGCGTACCTTCGATAATTTTTTGCCCGATTAGTTCCTCACGGATTTCGTAAAGTGCTTCTAAATCGACTATTGATTGGTACTTATCTATTTGCAAAATTCCATCTTCTACCTGCTCTAAGTAGTCAATTTCTACCTGTACATCTTTGAGCAATGGTTCTACTGCACCACGAGCGCGTTTGAGCTTTCCTGCTTGCTTGTAGAGCTTTTGGGCATTTTGGACGGCATTTTTTTCTGGTTCTAAACTAATTGCGACAGGTTCGCTCGTATCAAAATCAAGCAAAACAAGTTCTTTCATCCCTGGCTGCCACGCTTGCAAATTAGCCATCAACAAGTCAGCGTGTTGACGGTACACATCCGCCCCTTCTGACTGCTGCAAGACTTCGCTAAAAGTTCGAGCTTTGAGTCGCAATTTTTCTAAAACATTACTCAGCTTTTGCATTAATTGATTGCGCAATTGGATAAATTCTTGTTGATTTAATTCTTGCGCGTAGTAATGACTCAGCAACTCTTGAGTATCTGACACTTGCTCGATTACTTCCCAACCCATGACTGTATAACCTTTAGCAGTCCAGCCAGGAAAAAATTGTAATTTCTCCAAGTTTTGCAACCACTGTCGCCAATGGCTAAACAAATTTTGCCAATCTTCTGGCTTTAGGGTGGTGGTAGATTGTTCGGGATCTAAGCCCGATACTCGTACCATTGACTGCACCAAAGCCGGACTCAAACCCCGGTAGTTTTTAAGCAAACAACGCCCTACGGCTCCCGGAACTAAGCTTACTCGCTCTTGCCAGCGCGAAGCCTCCTCACTCAAAGATGGTACAGCACCGCTTAATGATGGGGGCAATTCGTAACTTTGCCCTGTTTGAATCGGACGGACGCTTGATTGTTGTTGACTAACTTGATGCGCCGCCGTCACGATTACTTTATTGGCATCGGTAAGAATGACATTGCTGTATTTGCCCATAATTTCTACATACAAATGCCATAGGGCGCGCTCTCCCGGACGGCGGGCAAATTGCAAATCGACAACCCGCTCCCAGGGCGCAACATCAACAATTGCGATTAGCGCCAAACCATGCAACTGATGGATCAATTGTTGGCTAAACGTAAAAGTATCGGGGCTGCGCGGCGGCGAGGAACCAATACAAAAATGAGCCGCTTGGGGATGCCAGCAAATTTCTAGCCATCCCCGCGTGTCTAAAGTGCGTAAAGCGATCGCAATTGTAAAGCGATCTTTTTGGTACACTTGTTCGGTACGCGCGGGCAGCCACAGCCCACGAATCTCGTGGCAAGCAGCAATTAAAGTTGTAAAGTCAACAGGTTGCAAAGCAAATCTTCTTTAACTAAGAGAATAAAATTGAATATTTGTTCTACCTTTTGAGCGATATCTAAAGGTAGAAAAATCAAAATAACCGGGTTAAAAGCCCAAAAAATCAGTTTTTCGCTAGTTTTAGGCTTGTAAGTCCAAATTTTTGTATATAACATTGAAGTTAGGTTCTTCCCAGCTTGTTATACGGCGCGTCGCGTCATTTTTCCATGGATATTCAGCTTATAAATATCGGTTTTGGTAATATCGTATCTGCTAACCGAGTAGTTGCCATTGTTAGTCCCGAATCTGCCCCTATTAAGCGTATTATTACAGATGCCCGCGATCGCGGACAGCTAATCGATGCTACTTATGGTCGTCGTACTAGGGCGGTAATTATTACCGATTCTAGTCACGTTATTTTGTCAGCAATTCAGCCAGAAACGGTGGCAAATCGATTTGTACTTAGCCGCGAACAGCCAGATAATAATTAATATAGAGTGCTGTAAATAAAAATTGAATATGTTTGATTTGTGCCGGGGAATGCAAGTTTCTAATTCTACTCAAGCGCGCGATCGCCAGTCTAAGGGGAGGTTGATTGTTTTAACAGGTCCTAGCGGCGTTGGTAAAGGTACTTTGGTGCAAATTCTGCTGCAACGTCACCCTGAACTTTATTTGTCAATTTCTGCTACTACTCGTTCGCCGCGTCCGGGGGAAATTCATGGCAAACATTATTATTTTGTTAGTCACAGCGATTTTGAAAAAATGATTGCGGACAAAGCTCTTTTAGAATGGGCTGAGTTTGCAGGCAATTATTACGGCACTTTGCGTTTACCTGTAGAAGAAAAAATTGCTGAAGGTAGAACTATATTATTAGAAATTGAACTAGAAGGAGCCAAACAAATCTTTATGACCTTGCCTGATGCTGTGCGAATTTTTATTCTACCGCCGTCTTTTGGCATTCTAGAGCAGCGTTTGCGCGATCGCGCGACGGACTCCGAATCTGCTATTACTCGCCGTCTAGAACGCGCCCAAATAGAACTTGATGCGGCAAAAGAATTTGATGTCCAAATTATTAATGATGACTTGGAAACGGCTTTGCATCAACTCGAAACCGCTATATTGCATTAGCACTAATGCCACCAATTTTCTAAAAAACTTAAGAGTAGTGCAAAAAAAGCAAAAGTCTCTACTAGAAGTAAACACGTTCCACTTTTTTCACCTACTCTTTAATCCCACATATTAAAAATATGCAGTAGTTTCGAGTAATTAGCCAAATACCCGTTGGATTATTTCTATATTATCCAGCAGGAAGTAAGCAACTACGGCTCCACCAACGCCACCAATTAGAAAGCTAGTAGCATAAGTGTTCCAACCTTCAGGGGACTTGAAAGCATCAGGTACTCTATTAGCCGTGGTTACGTTTGCAACGGGTTGGGGAGGATTGCTATTGGCGTAAAGGGTGATCGCAAATGCTGAAATTGCTACCATCCCCAAGGTTGATAATAATCCAGCTAAATTTGCAATATCGGTATCCCGCAGTGGTCCTAGTTTAGCAAAAGGACCAAGTAGCCAATAACCATGAGCCATCCCAGCTTCTATTCCTCGGCGTTGGGTAGTTATACCCTGGCGGTAAGCTGGCAAGTTATTAATGAACCATTTAACGAGGCCAGAATTATTGATGGGTGTCTCCAAATCTCCCCACTGCGGGTCGCGGTTGGGAGGAAACACAACTTCTCTATTTCTAGGATCGCTGGGGCGATCTTTTGATGCATCTATTGCTTGCGCCATATTTGCTCTTAGTATTTAAACATGATAGTGGCATTATTTTAGGTTATTAACTGTAGTTAAATAACAGTTTTCCTTACCAACTTTAGAAAAATTAATTAAGCGAACTTTTACTCAATAAACACTAAAAAAACTCGCAATCCATGCTAAGGAAAATTGCAAGTTTCTACCTTTAGAAGTACGACTTAATTAAAGTTATTAGCTATTAGCTAAATAAATTACTCGAATAACAAGTAATTTATTGAATTTGAGCTAACAGCTAATAAAATTTCATAGATCTAGCGAGTAGCTATTTCTACGGCATGGGATGGAAAAGCAAGTCAGGGAAAGCGTAATTGAATAAAGCCCAAGTTGTGAAAGCGATAGAAACCGAAAGCACTGCCAGCACTGGAGCTAAAGAAAGATACTGAAGAAAGTAGGTTTTTTGGTCTTCTTTATTTTTCATCAATCGACATCCAAAATAAGCGGGTAAGTTAAGCTAAATTAGCGTGGTGAAACAGGTATTTCTTCATCTTTGGCGTATAGTTCGCCAGATAAAAATTCCGAAGTAGCTGCCAAGGGCCAAGTAGCACCTCCTAAACTGCATTGCAGCGCCAAAGGCACATCAATGGCAATTTCCCTGCTTTCGGGAGAACCTTCCAATTTTTTGCTCGCTCGGATATAAGAGCGACCTGCCCAGCCAATCCAACCAGCAATATAGAGAAAGAGAATGCTAGGAATAATAAAGTCCCCTGCCCGATCGAGACGACCATCAACAATTAGATGAGGTAGCCCTTCAGGACCGCACTGGGCTTGAGCATAACGCTCAAATCGTTTTGCGCCTGAATTGGGATCGGAAGTTGTGTTGCGGGCATCTTTTGCCCGTTGAATAAAGGCTGGTGATTCACTACAAGGTACTAAATTAGCTTGCGGCGAAGCTGAGGCTGGAGGCGCAAAGTTAAACCAGAAACCAATGACTAGAATCAAAGCAAACAATCGTTGCATGAAATTGTTTCCCTTTGTTACAAAACAAATAAAGTTTGTTGTACGAGCGGAAAATCTGTGGGCAGGGTTTCCCGCCATAGAGTTTTCTAAGAGAGCGGAAAATTTGCGGTAAACAATATTTTTACCGTAGATTTTCCCAAACAGAAGCGGCTTGTACAAGTTTTTGAGGTGCAAGTTTGACGCAGAGCAAAGCTACACTATTCAAACTTGCAATAGAACTTGGAAGATATCATACTCTTGCGGGCGGTTCGAGAATGATTTAAGTAAATAAAAGTTTAAGTTTCTCAAACAATATATTGATAAAAGCAGGCAGCAGCCAGAAAAACAGTAAATTAATCCCCTCTCTACCCAAAAATGGCAACTATCTTAGCAATAGAAACTAGCTGCGATGAAACTGCCGTCGCGGTCGTAAATAATCGGACAGTTTGCAGTAGTATCGTTACGTCTCAAATTCCCATCCACAAACTGTATGGCGGGGTAGTGCCAGAAGTAGCCTCGCGGCAGCACTTAGAAATAATTAATAGCGCGATCGCCTCTGCCCTAGGACAGGCACAAATCCCGATCGCAAAAATTGATGCAGTGGCAGTAACTTGCGCGCCTGGACTTGTAGGGGCGCTCATGGTGGGCATAGCTGCCGCTAAAACCTTAGCAATTGTGCATCAGTTGCCATTTTTAGGAGTGCATCACTTAGAAGGGCATATTTACGCCAACTGTTTGAGCGAACCAAGTTTAGAGCCGCCTTTTTTAAGTTTGTTAGTTTCTGGCGGTCACACCAGCTTGATTTATGTCAAAGACTGCGGCGTATACGAAACCTTGGGGCAAACCCGCGATGATGCGGCGGGAGAAGCTTTTGACAAAGTAGCGCGATTATTGGATCTGGGATATCCGGGAGGTCCAGCTATCGATAAGTTAGCCCAAATTGGCAATCCCCAAGCTTTTGCACTTCCTGAAGGCAAAATTTCTTTGCCAAATGGCGGGTATCATCCTTACGATTCCAGCTTTAGCGGCTTAAAAACGGCAGTATTGCGCCTTGTACAACAGCTAAAACAAACAGCCGTAGTTTTGCCAGTAGAGGATATAGCAGCTAGTTTTCAAGAAACTGTAGCGCGGAGTCTGACAAAAAGAGCCGTTGCTTGTGCGATGGACTTTGGTTTAGATACCATTGCCGTAGGTGGTGGAGTTGCTGCCAATAGCGGGTTGAGGCAACATTTATTGGCAGCCGCCACGGAGCGTAACTTGCGCGTATTATTTCCACCAATGAAGTTTTGTACCGATAATGCGGCAATGATTGGCTGTGCGGCGGCGGCACACTTTAATCGCGGACATACGTCATTACTGACCTTGGGAGTGCGATCGCGTTTGCCACTAACAGAAGTTATGCAACTGTATCAGCATTAACTATGCCGAGCTAAGATAGCACGAATTTCTCTAGCAACGGTATCTGTTTGTTCTAGCATTGCTAAGTGTCCGCAGTTGGGAATTTCTAATACATTGCCTTGGCAGGTTTGAAACAACGGGTGAAAACTTGCTAGATGCCGGACATATTTTGGTTCCATAATCCGATCTTGCTGTCCTGCGAAGAAATAAACGGGCTGGGACAACTGAGAAACTAAGGGGGGCAATCGGTTGACTTCTTCCTCGGTTGTGGAGTCTAGCAGCGTTCCTAAAGCAGCTTCGGGATCAGCCATCACAAAATCAATTACTCTTTGGCGACCCCACTGACGAGCAATAGGATTGACTACATTGGCGCGGGTAAATATTAAATCGATTAATGGCAAAGAGCAAAGCCAACGCGGACGGATTTTTACTAGCTGCTGACCAGTAGCACGAAACTGCTCAAAGGCTTCTTTTAGATAAATTCCCCCACCAGCATTGATACAGATTGCGCCTTTAATTTGAGCGCGGCTTTGTTCGGCTGCCCAAAGGGCTACGGTCGCCCCTAGAGAGTGACCAATTAACCAGGCATTGCGAATATTTAGTCTTGCTAGCAAAGTTAATAAATCCTTCGCGTAGGCTGCTGCCGTGTAGGAGTTAGGACAATTGTGCGGGTTAGTTGGGGCTGAGGCAAGATTTTCAGCCGTCGCATTTACAGCAGCTAGCTGGTAGTCTAGGGCGTTGGGCAAATTATTAGGTAACTTAGTTTCTGGTGCTAGTTTTAAAGATTGACCAAATCCACGCAGATCGTAGGCTAAGCACTGGTAGTCTGGGGCGAGACGCTCAATTAAAGGCTGCCAGTATCCACGGCTTAATAGCCAACCGTGAATAAAAACTAACGTCGGAGAACTTGACGCAAAGCCCGTCAGTTCGTAGCTATGTTCAGTTCCCAAAATTTCAATAGTTGCCATGATAATATCCTATCCTTAACACCCCTCCGTGTTGAAACTAGGATGCAAAAGGAACTGATATTTCTGTCTGTGCTTCAAGCAGGCTTGCAAGAGCGGCAATATTTTCGCAGTTTTAGGGTTGCTGGAAGACTATCTACTCAAAACATTAAGTTTTTGAGTGACGGAGGTTTAGTTTTTTAAATGCAAGAAATCGATCCCCATGTCCTATCGAATTGTAAACAAAGTGTTAGAGTTGAAAATGGCTAGGTAAAAGCATATTTGCTTGTAAGAGTCTATTAGTGTTTCTTAGAGCGGAAAGATTTTATTTTTCTACTTATGTGCTTTTACACCAAAGACAAGGCTCTGCTTTTTGCGCTCAGCTTTGCCTTTACTAGCTGAGACAGTTAGATAATTTTTACTAATCGAACCACGTTGGCATGGGTTTTTGGAAAAGCTGGTTTAACGGTGCTGAAACTACCACTGAAACCAAGATAACGTCGGGTGAGGATTACACGGCTCTTGAAGCGATAAGTGGTTTTTCTCCTAATGGCGATCGCACAATTGTATTTAGTAGCGATCGCAATATCGATCTATACGAATTAGAAGAACTTTGCGATGCGGTTGGTTGGTCGCGTCGTCCTTTGCGGAAGGTTAAAAAAGCTATTGAGTTTAGTTTCCTTGTTGCCTCCATGTGGGAAGTGCGCGGCACGGGAAAACGCCTCATCGGCTTTGCTCGTGCTACTTCCGACCATGCCTTTAATGCCACTATTTGGGATGTAGTCGTTCATCCAGATTTTCAGGGTAAGGGTTTGGGCAAAGCCATGATGAAATATATGATCAAAAAACTTAGGAGCGAAGATATTAGCAACGTAACTTTATTTGCCGATCCTCAAGTTGTCGATTTTTATCGCGGTTTAGGCTTTACTGCCGACCCAGAAGGGATTAAAGGGATGTTTTGGTATCCTAGTTAAACTAATTTCTGTATAATAAAAAATGCAAATTTGTTATATTTGTACTTCTCGTGTTAAGTTGATATACGAGATTGACTTCGATCCGGGATGTAGCGCAGCTTGGTAGCGCGCCTGCTTTGGGAGCAGGATGTCGCAGGTTCAAATCCTGTCATCCCGATTAAAAATAATAAATAATTAGCTTATTTTGCGTCGATTAAAACGCGACAATAGCTGCAATTTTATTGATTGGTGACAAACAATTGCTGGAACTTGATGGTTTAATGAAAACACAGATAAATAGGAACGATTTTTACTAGCATAGAGTCAAGAAAAAATAAGTTCGCAGTGTGAGTAATTAAAAATTTTACTGAGAAAAACCTTGTTTGTAATGAAATTAATGTCAAAAATTGTAGCAGCCCAAGAGATATTAAGATAAGTAAAATTAATTGATCTGGCAAAAAGAAGAATGAACGATAAAATAACTCACATGAATTGTTCCTCCTCATCCTATCGAACCAATAGTCAGTAAGATATAACCGTTTGACTCAACATAAATTGGCTATCAGCCAGGAGTATTCATGAAATCAATGTTTAGTAGCTTAGGCGCAAAGTTAGGAATAGTTAGTAGCGCCATTGTTGGCTCGGCAATTATTGGCACCCTCAGCGCGATCGCTTTACCTCAAAATCAAATCGTTCAAAAGCTTGGCTCCGTACCTGTATTTACGATTACTGATGCCAAAGGAGCGCCCCTTGTAGCTTCTAATAACGACAACAAAAAGCAAGGAGGAGTTGCGGGTGTATTTATCAATCAAAAGGATGCTGAAGCCTTTGTAAATGAACTCAAAACAAAAAACCCCGAACTAGCTAAAAGCGTCCGAGTAGTGCCTGTATCTTTGGGAGAGGTATACAAGCTAGACCAAGCTAGTGGCAACAAACCAAATTCCTTAGATTTTGCCTACGTACCAGCCAAGCAACAGGTAGACGCAGCTATGGCGTTATTAAAGCAAGCAGGTCAAGACGAGAAAAAATTTCAGGGAACGCCGCTATTTGTAGCTAAAGCTGGGAAAGAAAAAGGCTACTTAACAGTCAAACAAGCAGATAAACAAGTAATTCCTTTCTTTTTCAACAAAGAAGAATTGCAAACTATGTTGGAGCGTTTCAAAAAACAACAGCCAAAATTAGCCTCTACCGTTGAGATTCAGGTGGTGAACTTAGAAGGCGTAATTGAAACTATGCAAAGTCGCAACGATAACCAGCTAGACCAAATTATGTTGGTTCCCCCAAAAGAATCAATCGAATTTGTCCGCAGTCTCCAACCGGCGGCGGGACAAGCACCTCGTCCAGCGCAGCAACGGAAAAAATAAGCGGCATTGATGAATCGAAAGCTGCAATCGATTTCGGGTGAAGAACTTTGGCAGTGGCGCAAAGCAGCCCAAAAAGCTGCAATTGCAGCCAAAGTTTCGCCAAGCGAACTAGATTGGCTTTTGCAAGAAGTAGCTGGGCTGGAACGATTAACTTTACGCTTAGAGTCTTTTCGAGATTTGCCCCAAATTCAACTACAGCTAAAGCTCGAAGACTTAGACCAACTGTGGCAAAGGCGTTTAGACGACTGCTTCCCAATTCAGTACATTGCTGGAGTTGTAACTTGGAGAAACTTTAAATTAGCGGTTTCTCCAGCAGTGCTGATTCCCCGCCCAGAAACAGAGTCCTTAATCGATCTTGCGGTAATGGCGGCGAGAAATAGCCCAGTGTTAGTTGAACAAGGACTGTGGGCAGACTTAGGGACGGGGAGTGGAGCAATTAGTTTGGGGCTGGCGGAGGTATTTCCGCAAGCAAAAATCCATGCTGTCGATTGCAGTAGCCAAGCTCTAAAGATCGCCATTGCTAATGCTCAAAGCTCAGGTTTTGGCGATCGCATTGAGTTTTATCAAGGGTCTTGGTGGGAGCCACTAGCGCGTTTTCAAGGCAAATTGAGCGGTATGGTGTCAAATCCTCCGTATATTCCCCGTGCCTTAGTCCCGCAGTTACAACCAGAAGTAGCCCAGCACGAGCCTTGGATGGCTCTTGATGGCGGTGAAGATGGATTAGATTGTTTGCGCTATTTAATTCAAACTGCCCCCGATTATTTACAACCTGGGGGCGTTTGGTTAGTAGAAATGATGGCAGGACAAGCGGAAACTGTGGCGGCGTTGCTGCGCGATCGCAATTGTTATACTAATATTCAAATTCATACCGATTTAGCTGGTATCGAACGTTTTGCGGTAGCACAGCTAAAAAATAATTAATCTTTAGTTAAACCAACAATGACGCAAGGAACGCTGCAAGACTTGGTAGAAGCAGTTCTTGCTGGTAAATTAATTAGTTTTCCTACTGATACGGTTCCAGCTTTAGCAACTTTGCCGCAAAAAGCTCCGTTAATTTATGCAGCAAAGCAGCGCAGCCAAGATAAACCACTGATTTTGATGGCTGCGGATGCTACCGATCTATGGTCTTTTGTAGCTGGCAGTACAGAAGAATTATTAATCTGGCAACAAATGGCGGCAACTTATTGGCCCGGCGCTATAACTATGGTGCTACCTGCAAAAAATGATCGCGTACCCAAAGAGATTAACCTCACAAGTCCTGGTACTGTAGGCTTGCGAGTGCCAAACCATGAGGTTTCTCAAGCTATTTTGGCTCGTACTGGCGCTCTGGCAACTACTAGCGCGAATAAGTCAGGTAAACCACCACTCCAAACTATGCCAGAAATTGAAGCAGAGTTTCCGGAAGTTCTGACTTTATTGCCTACTTTAGCTGCCGAACATTCAGCTAGTGCCGTACCTTCTACGGTTATTAAGTGGATTGGTAACAATTGGCAGATTTTGCGCTTGGGAGCGGTTAAGTTAGAGGCTCGATATATTTGAAGAATTAATTATGGATTTGGCTAACTGGATATATTTAGCAACCGGGTTGGGTGTTGGGGTAGGAAGTCGGTGGTTATTGCCGCCAAAGTTGTCTAACACAGAACGGCATTTTCGGGAAGAAGGATTCTCCCCGAAAGATGCCTCAGCTACGCCATCGCAGCCACAATTAGCCACACCTAGCAGGCAAAATAATTCGGATGGAGTGCTACAGCAAACCCGACTTGCTTACCTAATGGCACAACAAATGAGCCAGTTTAAAGGGGGTTTTTTGGCGCGGACTTCCCACGAATTGCGATCGCCTTTAAGTAATATTATTGGTTTGCATCAGTTGATTTTGTCTGACTTGTGCGACGACTCGGCCGAAGAACGAAAGTTTGTGGCTCAAGCTCATGAAGCGGCGTTGCAGCTAGTCAAATTAATGGATGAAATTCTGAATGTTGCTAGAGTCGAGCATGGCACTAATAAATTAGAAATCCAACCTCTGCAATTAAGCTTTGTTTTAGAGGAAGTTTGTAATATTACGCGGATGGTCGTGGCAAATCGCCGTCACCAACTCCAACTAACTCCACCGCCTCCAGAAATTTATGTTTTAGCCGATCCTCGGTGGTTGAGACAAATTATCCTCAATCTCATTGATGCCACCATGTTCTATGTAGAGGATGGTGAAACTTTTTATCTGTCGATTGTGCTAGTGCCGGAAAGTAACTTTGTTTGTATTTGTCTAGATGTGCCTCTAGCTGCTAGTACCTGGAACGATCCGATAGATTTGCTGCAAGGCGATCACCTCCGGTTGGAGTCAATTTGTGATGATATTAGCTGTCAAAAAAGTACACCAGAATACGACGCGCCAACTAACGCTCCACCGGGCCTTGTATTATTGCTAAATCAAACTTTGTTAGAAGTTATGCAAGGAAGATTAGAAATATTGCCTGCGCCTACAAATAGCGAACAAGCACCGATGACGCGGATGCAAATTTCTATCCCCCAATCAATTCCTGATACTGCACTTCTGGAGCCGGGATATTAGCTATTGGTCGATTGTACAGTACCATTGTGGTGCTAGAATTAGCTTCAAAGCCGATTCTTTCATAAAAGCTTTGTTGATGAGTGGTAGTTAGGTAAACCCGCTCTACTCGGTTCATTCGCGGGTGACTTAGGACTGTTTCTACTAATTTTCTTCCCAATCCTGCCCCTCGATATTCTGGATGAACCACTACATCCCAGATTGTGGCGCGGTAGATACCGTCGGAAGTAGCACGGGCAAAGCCGATGAGCTTGCGATTGTCCCAAACGCTAATTACTGGTTCGCTATTTTCAATCGCAATACTCAGGTCTTCGATTTTACGCTCTGCTGCCCAAAATGCTCCTAATTTAAATAGTGCTTGCAATTGGGTAAGATCGACAACAGATTGGCGATCGCAAAATTGAATATGGCTGCAATCCATAGTTTTTTGTGTAGACAAAAACTTATTTTAACTTTTACTTTACATTTCTTCAATAGTGGCGCTCGGTCAAAGTTTACGCGCTTAACCGCCACTAACTGGTGGAATTAATACTACTTCATCCCCATCAACTAAAAGAGTATCGGGAGAAACAAATTGTAAATTAACTCCAAAACGGGTGATTTCTTGCCATTTTTTTAGTTCGGGATGCTGAGCAATCAGACAATCTAAAACTGCGAAGGCTGGAGTTTGGGGAGGAAATTTTAGGACTAATTCTGATTGCTGATAAGCTTCTTGATAGGCGGCAAATAGCTTGACGGTAATAGTAATTGCAGGGGACATAGACAAGTATTAAATAAGTGGCACATTACCAGATCTTTTCCAGCCGCCGAAATTCTTGCTCTACTTCTGACCACAACTGACGATTGTGGGGGTCAGTTTTTAAGGCTTTTTTGAGAAAAATTCTGGCTTTATCTGCCTGTTTTTGGCTAATTAAGTAACTTCCCCAACGCTGATAGGAAATTGCTTGCCAAGACTTGACATCCTTGTCGTGGGGCAAACGCTGCCCTAAAGCTTCAGCTAGAGCGATCGCTTTAGGAAACTTTTGGTACTTCCACAACTGCTGCAATTGCTGATGATATTCGTTTTTTAACTTTTGGTCGGTGGCAGATAATGGTGGCGATGTGGGGCGCGTTACTTTGATTTTTGGTGTTACTGGGGCAACTTCTATCGGTGGCGATTGCTGTACTGACTCCATTAGGGCTTGATAAGCTGCCGTTAGAGCAATAAATTTTTCATTGTTTGAGTGATCGCACCGATTAATATCAGGATGGTATTGCCGTGCTAGTCGTCGGTAAGACGCTTTAATTTCTAACACCGTCGCTCCCAAGGGCAATTCTAACAAGCGGTAACAAGCGGCAATATCCATAAGTTAAATATCAATTAGCCTTTAGATTTAACTCTAAAGGCTAATAAAATTACGAGCGTTCTTCAATTACTCGGTCAATCAAACCGTATTCTTTGGCTTCCGCCGCCGACATAAAGTAGTCTCGGTCTGTATCTTTCTCAATTTTTGCTAAAGGCTGATCTGTTCGGTCTGCCAGCATTTGATTGAGTTGATGGCGCAATCGGAGAATTTCGCGCGCTTCAATCTCGATATCTGTAGCTTGACCTTGAGCGCCCCCGGCGGGTTGGTGAATCATAATTCGAGCATGAGGCAACGCCAAACGCTTGCCTTTGCTACCCGCCGCTAGGAGAAACGAACCCATTGAAGCTGCCATGCCCACGCAAATCGTGACTATATTTGATTTAATGTGCTGCATGGTGTCATAAATTGCCAGCCCAGCAGTCACCGAACCCCCAGGAGAGTTGATGTAGATAAAAATATCTTTGCTTTGGTCTTCTGAATCTAGATAAAGCAGTCTAGCAATGATGGAATTTGCCATTCCATCCGTAACTTCTCCACTTAAAAAGATGATTCGTTCTAAGGAAAGGCGTTCGTAGATATTAATCCATTGAGTGTAAGGCTCACCTGGAAATCGATGGGGGACTCTAGGAATTCCAATAGGCATAATAAATTCTCCAGGGGGTTATGAGGATAGTTAGCGAGCAACAGCCAGAGGTTGAGGAAGGTCTTTAGCACTTTCCAAAACTTTGTCAATCAAGCCGTATTCTTTGGCTTGTGGGGGAGTCATGTAGTACATCCGATCCATATCTTTGGCAATTTTTGTTTTGTCTTGACTTGTATTAGCAGCGAGAATATCTAAAATAATCTCTTTGTTAACAAAAACTTCTTTAGCGTGGATTTGGATATCTGTAGCTTGACTGTAAGGGGCGCGACGGCGAGCTTGGTGCAGTACGATGGTAGCGTTGGGCAAACTTGCTCTAAAGCCTTTGGTTCCGGCAGAAAGAATCATTGCTGCCGTTCCCATTGCTTGCCCTATACAAATAGTATGGACTGGGGGCTTGATGTAGTTAAGCGTGTCGCAAATTGCAAAAGCCTCAGTTTCCGCTCCGATCGCATCGCCTCCATACCAAGAAGTACCTGTAGAGTTGATGTAAATATAAATAGGTTTTTCTGGGTCGTCGTATTGCAAGTAAAGTAGTTGAGCGATAATTAGCTCTGTTACATCTACCCCAAGTTGCTGTTTATATTCATCTGGTGTAACTAAAGGTAGTCCCAGGTAAACAATGCGTTCTTTTAAAAGTAACGAGGGTAAATCCGGTGGCGGTGTTCGGTAGGAAGAATCGCCGGAATAAGGGGCTTGGACAGCCTTTACTTGTGTCATAGCAACTAATGCCTGAATAATACTTTTATATGTAATACATCCTAGCGCGAGGCTAGGGCGAGTAGAGGTACGGATTTCTAGCTAAAGTAGTAGAACGCAATTTTTTATTTAGCAATAGACTTGTTGGCGATCGCTTGGGGAATTTTCCTGGGCTGCTTTTAAACAAATTTTAAAGTTTGCTGCCAGCATTTCTACCTGTGGTTTTTCTACTAACGTTAAATGGTTGCCAGGAATGTTGTACGTTTTCACGCCTAAAGTAGCTAGCTTTCCCCAACCTAGTTGAGTATCAAAATACCAGCTTGCCCCTAGGGGCTGGTTGATAGCTCGAAACAAGGTTACCTGCAATGGGTAAGCTTGAGGAGAGTAGGTTTTTAAAGCTCGTTTGTTGGATTGTTCAACTTCTAAGCGGAAGTTGCGAGTCCCTTCGGGGAATTTTGTCTGGTTTTTACCCGCAGCTTTGCGTACTTGCTGTTCGAGCTTAGATTTGAATTGGTTTATTCTGTCTTGTATTCTTGCTAGGGTGAATTTGTACCCTTGTTTTAAGTGATTGACGACTTGATTGCGCAATGAAAACTGCCGATAAGTTGGGCTAATCGTATCAAACAATGCTACTAATCCAATTTTTTGCCCCCTATTTTGTAGTTGGTGAGCTATTTCAAAAGCTATTAAGCCCCCCATAGACGAACCTGCCAAAAAGTAAGGAGTTGACGATGGTGGCTGAATAGTAAATATCTGTTGAATATAATAAGCTGCCATGTCTTCAATAGAGGTAGAAGGAGTTTCTTGCCCATCCAAACCTCTAGCCTCCAGTCCGTAAACTGGTTGCTGGAGATCTAGATATTCAACTAAATCTCTGTAATACAAAGCTCCCCCGCCGATCGCATGGATGCAAAATAGTGGGGGTTTTTGCGCTGGATTACCCGCCGCAATTTTGATTAATGACGACCAGGTGTCTGAAGAGTCACGTTGAATAACGAGGGCTAGTTGCTCAATAGTTCCGGCTTGTAAGAGGGTAGGTAGCGGTAATTTTTTACCAAAAATATTTTCTATTTGGATGAATAACTGGACTGCCACAACTGAATTTCCGCCCAGATCGAAGAAATTGTCGTAGATGCCAATATTGTCAACTCGTAATACAGAGTTCCAAATTTGGGCTAGTTGCTGCTCAATTTCGTTTCGGGGTGCAGTATAGGACTGTTGCAATTCTGGACGCTGGCGTTTTTGTAATTGAATTTGCTCAAATACTTGGCTGGCGCTATAAAATTCTGTGGCAATTCGGTTTAGGCGAGTCAACTTTTCTTGGACTGAGAGAATTGGTGCAATTTTTTTGGTTGCTTGGATTGGTGTGGCAACGCTCTGGGTTTCGGTGGCGTTATTAGCTTGGGGGTTGTAAACCAACGAGCGAGCGTATTCTACAGGAAACTCCCAGCTAATACCTGTAGCGGTTTGTTGCCTAAACTCACTCCCGACGGCGTTTAGAAAATTTAATGCAGGTTGATTTTTTTCGCTAGGTACATAAGCTAATTTTACTTGTGCCATGCCTCTATTGCTGGCAATTTCGCCCAAATGGGCAAGCATTTTGTACTCTACTCCCCTGCCTAAAACGCGACAGCTAAGTAAAAATGTATCGTTAATTAGGCTGTCTCCATCAAGTGTGAATAGCAAGACTCCTACTAATCCATAGTCGCCAAAGCGATCGCTTACTTCTACTACCAAACATTCATAATTGCCTTGACATAGCTGATTTATTTCTTGCTCCGTGCGGCGGATAGTAGTGAGATTGAATTGGTTGGTACGCTGGGTGAGTTGAGCTACTCTTTCTAGTTGCTGAGGCGATGGTGGAGAAATTTTTATTTGCAGTCCTAGCCCTTCTAAAAAGTTTTCTAGGGTAGGTGATTCTTTGAGCAAGCGATCGCGTTGGATATTTTCTTTGTACAGAGATGTTCTTTTTTTGTCTTCTGTAGTTACTTTCAAGCGGTCGAAAGCCCAAATATGTTGCAAAAAGCGCGGTATTTCTGCAACTATTGTCGGCAATAGTAGCGTTAGTACCTCTGGGCAATTTGCTTGTACTTCGGCGCATTCTACGGGATTGTCATCGATGAAAATAAAGCTATCTAACCCTAGATTCAGTTCGCTGGCAAGAGACTTAAGGTTTTTTGACTTAGCCTCCCAATTTACGCGCCAAGAAATAATGTGTTCCCGCTTCAAGGGCATATCTTGGCGGCGCTCAAATACTTCTACGACATCTTCTTCATTGTTTTTGCTGCAAAGACAAATCAGCATTCCGCTATTGTATTGAGCCAGCATCAATTCTTGCAGCACTTGTCGCGGTGGGTCAAGTTCAATGCCCATTACTCCATCTTCGCCGCAAACGCCTTTCCATAGCGTATGGTCGCAGTCTAAGACAATTACTTTGGGGGGTGGGCTGTGAATTGCGTATATTTTGCGGGCAATTGCCGTACCAAGACCCGCATAAAATAATGGCGTGAAAGGAATATGTCCTAACTTGTCGCTTTGCTCGTCGTAGTATGTTTCTACGGGATAAGTTGTTTTTAATTCTTCACTGGAAATGACATAAAGCCCGCTCGCTCCTGCTAGTTGAGATAGAATCATTGCCTCTATCTGTTGAAAAAAGCCCTTGGTGATTTCTTGGGGTGAATTTGGACACAGACAAAGAATGTAAGGAGTTTTGGCGATTTTTGTTGCGGCTTTAATCGCTTGGACAAATTCTTGGGCAGTTTGTTCAATTTTGTGGCGATCGCCTACAGATAATTCTAAAGTGCGATCTTTTTGCCAGTCTTCTAACCTAACTAAGACTATATTAATGCCTTGTTTGTTGCTGTTAACTAAGCTATTAGGCGTAAGTAACTGCTGAAATATTTGATTATATGGGGCAAACTCTATATTTCCAGCAATTTCTAGTTCTTTCAACCAAAAAAAGAGCGATTCTGCTAGTGGTTCCGCCGTAAATGTAGCAGTAATAGCAATTGTTTCTTGAGGTTGATTTATTTTTATTTCTGGCAAGTTATTTGCTAATTCTGCGCTCGAAGATCGCTCGAACTTTTGATCCATTGTAAGTTTAGCCTGCCTTTCAAAGTGCAATAAAAACAATAAAATGCGTAACTAATTATTTTTCTATCTCTAGAATATCATTCTAATTTAGTTTTTTTAATAACCTCAATTATCGTTTTATCTGTCTTTAGTATGATGACGTTTGTTTTTATTCTTTACTTGGTACATCACAAATTAGATTTTTCATGTTCTACAATTAATTTGGACTTACAAACACATTTATTAGGTTTTTTATGGAGATATATGTCCAGATTGAGCAAAATTCACAAGACAAAAATCAGTCTTAGGTATACATATATACAATAACCGACAATATATTTATTTGGCACCAATTTAAGAGTTGGCGCTTGCAAATATTGTTGTAGGACTGGCTAAAATTGCGCTTTGAAACCCCAAAACTTCCTCTAAAGTATTAGTATCGAGAATACATATCCCGATGGCAGAGCTAGATTTGCTGTTATTTGATGAAGAATTGAATTAGATTGATTAAAGATATCAAAAAGTTTGGATATTGACGAAAAAATAGTATATGAGTAGCTGCAAAACACACAGCAACCCATGCTTTAGTATTATGTTGACTGAAAAAAATATTACATTGATAATTTTTTGTATCGTTAAATAGTTATATTTAGGGATTAGTCATGAAGGTTTTGTTACAGCCAGCTTTAAATGATGCCAATTTAGATGCAAGTCAACAAAGTAGTCAGCGTCAGTTAGCAATTTCAATTAACGCTGTTTCTCCTAGTATTAATCGCACTGTGCCGCTAAATTTGTGCCTAATTCTCGACCATAGCGGTTCTATGAAGGGGCGACCAATAGAAACGGTTAAGCAAGCTGCAAATCGTTTAGTAGATAGATTGACTTATGGAGATCGCTTGTCGATAGTAGTATTCGATCATCGCGCCAAAGTATTAGTACCTAATCAAGTAGTTGACGATCCAGAAGCAATTAAGGCACAGATTAATAAACTCAAAGCAGATGGTGGTACGGCAATTGATGAAGGAATGAAGTTGGGCATTGAGGAATTAGGAAAAGGGAAAAAAGAAGCAATTTCCCAAGCATTTTTGCTAACTGATGGCGAAAACGAACATGGAGACGACAGGCGTTGTCTCAATTTTGCCCAACTAGCCGCCGACTACAATTTAACTTTAAACACTTTAGGTTTTGGCGACCATTGGAACCAAGATATTTTAGAAAAAATTGCTGATGTAGCCGGAGGTAAACTGTCTTATATTCAAGAAGCAAACCGGGTAGAAGATGAGTTTGGTCAATTGTTTAGTAGCATTCAATCTATTGGTTTAACCAATGCTTATTTATTATTTTCTCTCGGCGCGAATGTCCGCCTAGCTGAACTAAAACCCATCGCCCAAGTTGCTCCCGACACGGTGGAATTGGCTATTAATGGAGAAGCAGATGGCAGATTGGCGGTCAGGCTAGGAGACTTGTCAAAAGATGTCAGCCGCGTAGTATTGGCAAATATGTATATTGGTAAGCTACCTCCAGGAAAGCAAGAAATCGCTCAACTGCAAATACGCTTTGACGATCCTGCGCAAAATAAATCGGGGTTACTTTCAGATATTATTGCGGTCGAAGCCAATATTGCCAGCAATTATCAACCGCAAATTAATCCCCAAGTCCAGACAAATATTTTAGCGTTGGCAAAGTATCGGCAAACCCAAATGGCAGAAGCAAAGTTGCAGCAGGGCGATAGATCTGGGGCGGCTACATTATTGCAAACTGCGGCAAAAACGGCATTGCAAATGGGAGACAATAACGCTGCTACTGTATTGCAAACAAGCGCTACGCGGTTGCAGGCTGGGGAAGAATTGTCGGAAAGCGATCGCAAAAAAACGCGGATTGTTTCTAAAACTGTATTGCAGTAATCTTTTTAAAACGCCTAATAACTACTACGAATTTTTTTGAGCCTTCCAAGTACCGCCATAGGTGTAATGGGGGTTATCTTGCTTGATTGCAGGCAAACAGCCGTTGCAAACAAAAAACCATGAGCTATTTTCTCGCTCCTTCACCCTATACAAAATCGGTACAGTTAGACTGCACTGATCGCAAGATTTAGCTCTAATTGGACGCACCATATTAAGCTAAAGCAGAAGCTTGAGTTCTCGCAAAAATCATTCTCCCGGCAGAAGTTTGTAAGGCGCTAGTGACTACAACTCGGACTTCTGCACCAAGGAAAGGACTGCCTTCTTCTACCACAACCATTGTGCCATCTTCTAAGTAACCGATGCCTTGGCTGGGTTCTTTACCTTCTTTAAGAATTTTGATGTCGATATTGTCTCCAGGAAGATAGCTAGGACGAACGGCATTCACCAAATCGTTGACATTCAAAACCGGAACTTTTTGGACGCTGGCTACTTTAGATAAGTTGTAGTCGTTGGTTAGCAGCGTACCGTTGATTTCTTGAGCAAATTTTACCAACTTTGCATCTACAGTCGGGATGTCTTCGTAGTCTGTTGAGTTAATAATAATTCGTTCTGGGTAAGATTCTTTAATTCTGTTCAGGATCTCCAGTCCGCGCCGTCCTCGGACTCTTTTTAGATCTTTTGTTCCATCAGCTAGTTGTTGCAATTCTTGTAAGACAAACTGAGGTACTAAAATTTGCCCCTCCAAAAAGCCTGTTTCTAGCAAGGCTTCTATGCGACCATCAATAATGCAGCTAGTATCTAGAACTTTTGTAATTGAAGGCTTCAGCGTCCCTTCGGCGACTAGCATTGATTCAACGGTGTTGGGGTTAATAATCCGCAAAAAACTCCGTCCGTGAGTATCAGCTAGACTAATGCCAGAAAATGCAGAAATGAAACTTCCAAGGATTGCAACTAATGGCTTAATGAAAGCAAAGTCTTGGGGAATTGGGAGCAAAAATAGCGGCGCTAACATTAAGTTTGCAACTAATAAACCCGCTACTAAGCCGATGGAGCGAGTTAAAAGAACATCGACAGGCATTTCCCTAACCTTTGTTTCCAAACGACGATAGGTAATTTGGAAACTTAAGCCTGTCGCGCCGCCAATAACAGAGCCAAACACGCCAACAATCAAACGCAGCGCATCTTCGTTTGTAACTTGTTGTTGGACGGCTATAGGTAGCAACTCGAGGCTGTAGAAGCCGATTCCGGCTCCTGCTATGATAAATGAAAGGATTATGATTGCATCAAGCATTGGTTTTATCCACTTGAATAATTTGGTTGCAATTCCCGATCGCAGGATTACTCAACCAATTTGATATTGTTCTATGATAGTATTTTTGCTGTTTTTAAGCGTTAGTTTAACTTAGTACCACCGTATACACACGTTAGAATTTCTTAATAAAAATTACAAAATCTTGAGTGTGTAAGAGAAACAATTACAGCGAAAACAAAACTATTAATTTTTCAGGTAAGTTACCTTTGGTTAAATCAAGGTGTTAAGCGATTTATTGCAAGTTTTTGCGCCTTCAATTGTAGATATCCCAACTTCTGCTTACGTGCATATTCCTTTTTGCAGGAGACGATGTTTTTACTGCGATTTTCCTGTGAAGGTGGTAGGCGATCGCGCTCATGGAGAAAATTCTCGTAGTATCTCTTATTATGTCGAGACAATTGGTCAAGAAATTGCGGCTACGCCAACTGTGGGGAAGCCTTTAGAGACGGTGTTTTTTGGCGGTGGTACGCCATCATTACTATCAGTAAATCAACTTACCCAGATTTTAGCAGGTCTTAAACGACAATTTGGGCTATCGCCGCAGGCAGAAATCTCGATTGAAATAGATCCCGGAACCTTCGAGCTACAACAGTTACAAGGATATCTAGATGCTGGGATAAATCGGGTGAGTATGGGAGTTCAAGCCTTTGCGCCAGAGTTATTGCAAGTGTGCGGGCGATCGCACTCGGTAGAAGATATTTGGCAATCTATAGAGATAATTCGCTCTGCAAGCGGACCAAGTTTTAGCTTAGATTTAATTTCCGGCTTACCGCACCAAACTTTGGCTCAGTGGCTAGAATCATTGACAACGGCGGTAAAAATTGCCCCTAACCATATTTCTATTTACGATCTGACTATTGAGCCAGTTACAGCCTTTGGACGGTATTACAAACCAGGGGTTCAGCCGCTACCAACAGATGAACTTACTGCCCAAATGTACCGTCAAAGCAGGCAGGTTCTCACTGCCGCAGGTTACGAACATTACGAAATATCTAACTATGCGCGCACGGGTCATCAATGCCGTCACAATCGAGTTTATTGGGAAAATCGCCCTTATTATGGTTTTGGCATGGGTGCGACAAGCTACGTGCAAGGACAGCGTTATACAAGACCCCGCACGACTACCGAATACTACAACTGGGTACAAGGGTACTTAGCGGCTCGTGGAGCCATAGATTGTCCTCTAGCGTCGTCAGAGGATAGGTTGTTAGAGACGCTCATGTTGGGGTTGCGTCTTAAAGAAGGGGTAAATTTATCGAGTTTAAGTCAGTTATTTGGTACGGCTACAGGAGAAAAAATTGAGCGGTGCTTGCAACCCTATCAAAAGCAAGGCTGGATAGAATTCGTAGAGAAAGAAAGATCAAAATATGCCCAGCTTACCGATCCTGAAGGCTTTTTATTTTCTAACGTCGTGTTGGCGGCTTTATTTGAGCAGTTGACTTAGAGGATGAATAAAAGTTTTTCTATGGATAGCCCATGATGGATATCCCCCCTTAAAAAGAGGGGGAAATATAAAATTCCTCCTTATTAAGAGGATGGGAGCTTTGGTAGCGCCAATATATTGCTACTTACTTTAGAAAAATGCTGCTTGATGGCGAATTAAGTTAAAAAATTCTTCGCGGGTTTTTTGCTCGTCTTGAAATACACCAACCATCGCACTTGTGACTGTCCAAGAACCGGGCTTTTGTACGCCGCGCATGACCATACACATATGACTTGCTTCAATTACAACGGCAACTCCCTTTGGTTCTAAGATCGTTTGCACTGCTTCGGCAATTTGTCGGGTTAATCTTTCCTGTACTTGCAAGCGCCGAGAGTACATTTCCACAATTCGCGCCAGCTTGCTCAAACCTACTACTTTTTGATTGGGGATATAAGCAACGTGAGCTTTGCCCATAAATGGCAGCATATGATGTTCGCAGAGACTAAAAGTGCTGATATCTCTAACCAGTACCATCTCATTATGCCCTTCATCAAAAATAGCTCCGTTTACCAGGTCTTCTAAAGACTGGTTGTAGCCGCTAGTCAAAAATCGCATAGCTTCGGCGACACGCTTAGGAGTTTTCAACAATCCCTCCCGCTCTGGATCTTCTCCCACACCTAATAGCAACGTCCGCACCGCTTCCATCATTGGCTCGTTGAGGTCTTCAGACGGCGGCTGTAAATTCGGTTGTTTACCGTTTTGAGTGTTGCGATCGGGTCTAGTTGAAACGCCAAGATTTAAGGAATTCTGTCCGTCCATAGATTTTCTCATATCAGAAATTAAAGAAGATTCAGCGCGATTCGCACTTTTAGCAGCACCAGTTGTCATTATCTAAGTTTTAGTTAAGGCAAATACGAACCTTTTGAACAGAAGAAATGCGTTCACGAAGTGTTCGCCCTGCGAAATCGCATTTTATAAACTTCCCGCGCTGGGCATCAACGTCAATTCATCGATTACGGCTTGTTTGGGCAATAATGCCGTATGTAGTATCGATTGAGCGACGATTTGGGGAGTCAACATTGCTTTGCGGTCAAAGTCCGAATCAAGCGCGTCCCATAGTTCCGTATCCACCGCTCCAGGGCAAATAGCCGTAACTCGGATACCGCGATCGCGTTCTTCTGCTGCTACGGTCTTAGAAAGCGCAATTAACCCAGCTTTGCTAACGCTATAAGCTCCCCAACCAGGAAAGGGCTGCTTGCCAGCAATGGAAGCAACATTGATAATCGTCCCAGAGGAGCGACTCCGCATAGTTGGCAATATGCCGACAATGCACTGAAATACGCTCGTGAGATTTAGATTAATCACTGTTAGCCAGTCTGCTAGGGGTGTTTCGCTCAATGTGCCGATGTAACCGATGCCAGCATTGTTAACTAAAATATCAATGCCGCCAAAGTCTGAAGCAATTGATTGTATTTGCTCCTTCACTTGTCCTACATCTGCCAAATCTAGCTCGTAAGCTTTAGCTTTTGCTCCTGTTGCTTGGGCAGCGCTGGCAACGGCAGTTAGTTTGTCCACAGAGCGGCTTACTAAAGCAACATCTATTCCAGCTTTGGCGAATTCTAAAGCTGTTGCCTTGCCAATTCCGCTACTTGCCCCAGTAATTAAGGCTTTAGGCTTACTCAAATTAGTCATGAAACCTGTGTATTTTCCTTGCATCAAGTATTTTTAGTTTTGGCATAAACCTCAATCGGCGAGATAAATTCCCCTACTTAAAACCTTTAGCTGACTAAAAATGCTAATAAAGTAATAAAAATTCACACACTTTCCCTAACTATACCACTTAGGGAGGATTCAACAAGCAATTGTTGTTAATTGTGCAATTCTGAAAACATCCCAAGTTGGCGGAACTTTTGGTATCGCATTTGTTTAAGCTCGGAACTCGGCAACTTAGATAATTCGTCTAAGTTGTCAACCAAGGCTTGCTTGAGCGTAGTAGCGGCAGTAACAGGGTCAGAATGAGCGCCGCCGACGGGTTCGGGAATAATGCTGTCGATTATGCCTAAGTTTTTCAAATCCCAAGAAGTAATTTTCAAAGCTACCGCCGCTTGGGGGGCTTTGCTGGCATCTTTCCAAAGAATTGCCGCGCAAGCTTCGGGAGTTGCGACGGTATAGACCGAGTGTTCAAACATTAATAAGCAATCGCCCACGCCAATACCCAAAGCGCCCCCCGAACCGCCTTCCCCAATTACCGTACAAATAATTGGTACATCTAGGCGGAACATTTCGCGCAAATTGTAGGCGATCGCTTCTCCTTGTCCTTGGTGTTCTGCCTGCACTCCAGACCAAGCGCCGGGAGTATCAATAAAGGTAATAATTGGCATCCCAAAGCGGTTGGCGTGATCCATCAACCGCATGGCTTTGCGATAACCCCCAGGGGATGCCATACCAAAATTACGGGCAATATTATCTTTGGTATCTCGTCCTTTTTGATGACCCAACATGACTACGGGGCGACCTGCCAACCGCCCTACGCCGCCAACAAGGGCTGGATCGTCAAAGCCACGGCGATCGCCATGTAATTCTAGCCACTCGTCGCTAATTGCTTGAATATAATCAAAGGTACTAGGACGGCGGGGATGACGGGCTAGTTGCAATCTTTGCGCGGGGGAAAGGCTGCTAAAAATTTCTTGACGCAGGGCTTTTGCCCGCGTTTCTAGCCGCCGAATTTCCTCGGACACGTCAACACCGTTTTCGGTTGCTAGTTCGCGGATTTGGTCAATTCGCAATTCTAAATCCGTTAACGGCTTTTCAAAGTCCAACAGTAGGGGTTTGCGCTCAGTAGTTGCCATAGTTAGCGATCGCGTTTGTGGTTGCCAGTGGTTAATTTTGTCTTTTGACTAATAGCTTAAAAGCGGTCGAAATCCGTGCTTAATAGAAGCTGCGCCAATTTGCTCCATTTTTGCTACGGTAATTTGGTTGCGTCCCCACGAGAAGTTGGTATGCAGTTTTTCAAATTCCAATAGCATTGATTCGGCAAAGCAGGCAAATAACTGACGTGCTGGCGCATCCATAATATTTACGATGTGCATAATTCGCCAGTCAATATCTAAAGAATGCTCGACAATACCACCATTCAACACATGAACGCCGGGATGCTGTAGCTTTGTTGCTAAGTTTTTGGGATAACCACCATCAATTAGCAAACATGGTTGCTTTAAAACCGTAGGCTCGATTTCGACACCTTTAGGCATACTAGCAACCCAGACGATTATATCTGCTTGGGGTAAGGCTTCCTCTAGTGCCATAATTTTACCTCGTCCTAGCTCTGCTTGCAGTTCTTGCAAACGTTCTTGATTTCGGGCAATTAGCAGCAATTCGGCGACATCGGTGCGGCTTTCTAACCAGCGACAAACGGCGCTACCAATATCTCCGGTTGCGCCACAGACGGCAACGGTGGCTTTTGATAATTCAATGCCCAACTGTTTGGAAGCTTGTTCTACCTGACGGCAGATAATATAAGCAGTATGAGTATTTCCGGTAGTAAAGCGTTCAAATTCCAGCTTAATATTGCGGACTTGCTTGTTGTCTTGCAAGTTGAAATTTTCAAAAATAATTGAAGAAAAACCGCCTAAGGCTGTAATATCGATACCGTGCTTTTGGGCATGAGCCATAGCATTTAAAATTTTGCGCGTAGCTGCTTTAATCCGACGATTTGCCAGCATCTCCGGCAAAAAGCAAGATTCTACATAGCGCCCTTCGATTTTTTGCCCGGTGATGCTAGTTACCGTAATATTATCGACAATTTGGGGCGGGGCGCTGCACCAAAAATCTAGCCCTTGATCGGCGTATTCAGGGTAGCCTAACTCTTTGGCTACAGATTGGGCGTGTTGCAAGCTGGTAAGGTGACCGATTAGACCAAACATGAATTGCGTTATTAGACCTATAAATCCGGTCAAATTGGAGTAAGTGGATAAAAATTAGAGTAACGATAACAATCAGTTACTTTGGGGATTTGGGGCAATTGTCTATTGCCCCCAAGTTATTTAAGCCGCACTTAAGCCGTAAGCCGACAGGCGCATGATGTCGCGGGTAGTGAAACCAATATTACTTAAAGCTTCACCGTACTGAATCATGAAGTCTTCAACTAATGCTTCTTTTTCCATAGCGAGAACTTGGGCATCCTCAGCTACTTGATTAAGCATTTGCCAAACTATAGGTAGATTTTGGCGGTTGGCTTGTTCTAGTTCAGCTTTTGCCGTTTCAAAGTTGTTTTTGAGCCAAACTTCGCCAAAGTTGAGGTGGCTGTATTCATCTTTGACAACGCCTTCAGTAATTTTGCGGGCAAAATCATCAGCGACGGGGATGTAGATGTTGTAGGCAGCGATCGCAAAGCATTCAATAATTAATGATTGAATCAGCAAGCAGGTAACTACTCGTCCTTCTTTGGCTGCATCTTGAAAATTTTGATGCAGGGAAGCAAAAAACGATTTGGCAAAGGGCAAATCTGGCGTTACCTTTAAGTTGCGACCGCAGGCTTCAAAGCCCTTTTTGTGGCGGCTTTCCATCTTGGACAACCGAATTAAATCGTCCTGATGTTCGGGCAGCATTTGCGTGAGAGTAATGTAATTTTCGTGGGCTTCTTGTTCCCCTTCAATTACAATGGCGTTGACGCGGCTATAAGCATCCTTATAGACTTCGCTCTGAAAATCAAGTTCGGAGCTGGCAGCAAATTGCTGCATAGGTCTATTCACTCCTATTTAACGTGAATTGGTGGACAGCATTATTGCTATGACTCTTACTTAATTATTGGTGAGAGTCACTGTGGTTAATTTAACTTAAACAAGGCACTATGGTGAAGTACCCCGCCCATACTAAGAGTAGGCACGAGGCTTCGAGTTTCACAGGCTAATGCCTCTTCTAAATAAATTTAGAAGAGGCCCAGACTTACCCTCCAGAGGTTTTACTGAAATGTTGCAATTGCAGTACATTTCGTACTTACTCTTGTAGTACACCTAGCATACACCCTCGCAGCAACCCTCCTGCCGAAGGTTGTCAAGCTAGTTAAATACTAACGCCCTAGGGCAAGAAGTCGCGCTTTACACCAGAAAAAACCTTTAGTTAAATAAAAATTGATGGATAATGACAGTAAAAAGACAAAATTAGAGAGCTTTTTAGACTCTTTGAGCTTGTTTTTACTCGTAATAGGAGCGTCCGTTGTATTATTACCGCTAGGCGTTGTTTTCCTTACATCTTTTACGCCCCCACTTGCTTTGGGTGAATTAGCCCAAACAGGTTGGACTTTAGTTAACTATCAAGACGCTTGGCGACGCGGGGAGTTCCTTTTAGCTTTTGCTAATTCTACTTTGGTAGCCCTAGCGGTTACAGGCTTGCAAATAATTACCTCCGCCTTGGCAGGTTATGCTTTAGCACGGTTAAAGTTTAGAGGAAGGCAAACTTTGCTATTAGTTGTGCTGGCAACTTTAGTAATTCCGTTTCAGTTGTTAGTAATTCCTATATTTTTAGTTTTAAAGTGGGGACACTTGATTAATACTTACGGAGCGCTAATTTTGCCTACGGCGGTAAGCGGTTTTGGCATTTTTTTAATGCGGCAATATTTTCAAACTATACCTGTGGAATTGGAAGAAGCGGCAGCTATTGATGGTGCTAATCGCTGGCAGATATTATGGCGAGTTATGCTACCGCTATCGCGTCCGGCTTTGGTGACGTTATTTTTGTTTACATTTATTGGCGAATGGAACGATTTATTTAAGCCCTTAGTTTTTACGGCTAAGCCGGAATTAAGAACAGTACAACTAGCTTTAGCAGAATTTCAAGAGCAATTTACTAATAATTGGCCCTTATTAATGGCGGCAGTAGCGATCGCCACAATACCAGTAATTTTATTATTTCTCGTCGGGCAACGTCAGTTTATTCGCGGGATTGCGACAACGGGTATTAAAAACTAAAGTATGCAAAAGCTGGGCCTTGGTCTAATTATTGTCTCGTTTGTGCCTTGGGTAGCGATATTATTTGTTCCATCGTTAGCGCTAAATTTGGCTCAAAAAGCAGCTTTAGTGCCAATTTTGGCTATTCTTGCCGAAGCTGTTTTTTGGTTGGGCATCTTGATAGTAGGCAAAGAAGCCGCTACAAAATATAAGCAATATTTAAACTTCAATGCTTTATGGCGACGGTTCAAAAAGTGGCGTAGAAAGTAATTAGGATTGGGTTGTAGTCTCTTGAATTTGCAGGCGAATATTGCGATCGCTATTTTCCCCTAATTGAATCTCCATTACTTCCCCCGTCAGTTGTTCAAGGCAAGTTAAAAGGCTGCGTAAATTGGGGGTACTTGCTCCCGTATCTACATACAACCTGTCAGATAAGCTGCCGATGCGCTTCCAAGTAGTGTAGAGTTTGGCGATGGTTTGTTCTAACTGCGATGCTTGATTAACTAAGTCCGCCGCCGTGTTAATACAGCCTAGTCTTAAAGCTTCTTCTAAAGCCTTTTCCAAGTCCACCGCACCCTGATCAAATACTTGAACGCTGGTGGCGGCTTCAAGGTATTTGGCTAAGTATCTAGCTTCAGAAGTGACTTGCTTGAGGGTGTCTATATCGGGCTTGAGGGCGACTTCTTGCCGCAAAATTGTTTGATGAGACTCTGGTAGCTTTTCAATTTCTCTTACCAAAGGTGGTAAATAGCGGCTAGGTAAAGTGCGATCATTGACTTTTTCTTTCACGCTATCGGGGACTAGATCGGAAGTCATCGCCGTCCATTCATCAGCAATTTGACGCACTTCGCGGCGCGTAATGCGATCGCCATTTTTAGCAGCATCTGTAACTAACTGCTGCACTTCTGGATCGGCTTTTGCTGTCTCCATAAAGGCACGTTTGCTAAAACACCTAACTGCGGCAGGATCTAGTTGTCCTTCTGCCATTAAAGTATCGGCACTATTAGCTAAAGCAATGATCGCATAAGCTTGGCTTTTACTAATTTCTCGTGCTTTGAGCCAGTCAAGAAAGCCACTACCACGAGCATCGCCGTGTTTTTTTTCGCGATCGCGTACTGCGCGTAAAATCCGCCCCCGCCAAATTTCCGTTTGCAAATCAAAGCGATCGCATACTTGCCAAGCGCTATCAACTTGCTGTTGAAAGTCTAATTCTGGGATTTCTTCATCTTCTGGATCGGGCAATTGAAAAGATAGATCCACTGGTTCAGATAGTACCGCAGCAAGTTCGGTGGGGGTTTGGGGTGATGAAACCATAGATAGGCAATCGCACTTATTACAGACCGATTATTATTGCACGATTCGGCTTGTTATCCCAGATAAGATTTGCGCTAAAATCGAGCAATTTTTGCCTGCGCTTAGGTCTGAGATTGACTATAATGCTCGCGATCCAAGCACAAAATTCTGTGGGTTAAGCCTTTTATGGTGTAGTTTGTTAGATCGCAAAGCAGCAGTGGAGAATTATGAGAGTTTTTTTAGCAAATATTGAACACCTCGAAGC
>NZ_JBYCCV010000033.1:0-39828 GCF_057473825.1 Aliterella sp. E5.1 | reverse complement strand
CGGGTGGCTCAAAAGGGGGATTAACTGTCCCCTTATTCAAGTTGAAACAGTTGCTTTCTAGGGGGCTAGAGCAAACTGAGGCAATGTGGACACCGATTACCCTCGCTTATAATTGGGTTCACCATGCAGCACAGATTCTTGACAATCGTGTTGAATTTGATGCACCTATTGTCCAACTTTGTTTTCAAGCTTTACTTGAGGCAATGTCTGCTCACCAAACAAGTGCAGGTTCTCTGCTGCCAGGCATTATTCATTTCCTTAAAGTCACAGCTAGTTATTGGTCAGGATTATTCCACTGCTACTCGGTGCCAGGTTTACCCAGAACCAACAATGACTTGGAGCATATTTTCGGCACCGTGCGTCATCATCACCGCCGCTGTACAGGTCGCATCCGTTGCTCCAGCAACACTTGTATTACGTGGCAGCGTTCAATTGATTGCTTGCGTTGCTACTCAACTCACCACTTGGTCTGCTCAACAGTTAGCTACTGTCTTAATTGCAGATTGGCGTTTCTTACGTTCCCAGTTAGCACAACATCGCATCAATCGGTTTGAGCAACTACGTTTTCGGCGTTCTCCTGCTGATTACCTTGCTTTATTGGAAGCTCAATTACTCTAGCTAACTTTGCTACTATAGAAAAAAACAGGAGATTACAAACTGGTTGGAAATTCGTAAAGCCCAGATTGTATCGGGTGAGCTGATGGTCTTCTTCCTAGATGAATGTCATCTATTATGGGGAGATATCTGTGGATATATATGGGGCAAAAAACAAGAGCGTATTGAAGTTCCAGTTGTCAATGAACGACAAAAGCAAACTTACTATGGCGCACTCAACCTCCACACCCATAAGTTTTTAATCAAAGCATATGCTCAAGGCAATTCCCAGTCGACTATTGCTTTTCTGCAATATCTGCGCTCACAATTCCCTCAAAGGCGTATCGCCCTAATTTGGGATGGAGCAAGTTATCACCGCTCTGCTGAAGTCAGAAGTTATTTAGCATCGGTCAATCAACAGTTGGATGAGTTGGATTGGCAGATCACTTGTATTCGCTTTGCTCCAAATGCCCCAGAGCAAAATCCTGTGGAAGATGTGTGTTTACAGGCAAAACGGTTCATCCGCGAGTTCTATCATCTGTGTAAATCTTTCTTTGCCGTGAAGCGATTGTTTGAGTTAGTAACTCAGAGCGCAAATTTTTGATTTTCCAAAGGTATTTATCTATGGTGCATTTTCATGAGCCATTTAGGATTGCTATAGTTTAGTTCATGAAGGGGAGGACAAATACGGGACAAGGCAGCATAAATAGGATAACCATTATCAAGAGGAATCGGTGCGCCTCTCAGCTTAAACGTTAGGTCTACATATTCCTCACTGTTAATAAATCTGGCTATCATAGAGGGGAATTTCGAGAAAAATTTAAAGATGTCAAAGCTTGTTTAATACATCAACATCCTATTGTGCAAAATTGTCCTCATTGTCATTGCCAATTACTGTGATTAAACTAGGTTTCTAGTTTAGGCTATTGTTCGCAATGTTCTCAGTGGTTAGGAGGATCTTCTAAAACTTCAGTAGTTACTCAGGAGAGATGGATAGCCGAAACTCGTTATCCCATACCAGCATAAACCGCTTCTGCTTCATTGGATATGAAAAGTCCGGCACTTTCATGCTTTCTAGGCTAAGTTAAACTCACGGCAAGCTTATCGTTTCAATTCGGATTAGCGGCAAAGTCATGCTTCCAATTAGTGAATTTTATCCAAAATTAGCTGACGGAAGAATGAGGGCTATAGTGTTGTAAACGGCAAACTTATGGTTCCAGTTGCGGCAAAGTTATGGGTAAAGTCACAGTCTATCTTTGAATGGAAATAGGCAACCTTTGTGATCGTTTAATAATTATCAACAAAAACACTACTCCCAAGCATTACGAGAAAAGAGAGAATAGTAAATTATAAGTAATTCTCGTCTAAAGCATCGAAAAACTGGGAGTCAGTTCATAGTGGTATTACAAGTAGAAAAAAACACCTACGAAGCTAAAGTTCAAGAAATAGCCAAACAACTCCTAGCTGCTACGCGGGAGAATCGCTCTTTTTTAACCTCGTTACGCGATCAAATGCGTTGGGATGATAAATTACTAGCTTGGACGATGAGCAATCCAGGTCTACGGGTGCAGTTATTTCGCTTCATCGACTGCTTACCTGCTTTGCACAATAAGCCAGAAATTGCCGCCCATATGCAAGAATACTTGCAAGATGAATCAGTAGAACTTCCTTCCGCCCTTAAGGGATTGCTCAATTTTGCTTCTCCTGACTCAATTCCTGGACAAGTAGCCGCTACAACCGTTTCTACGGCGGTGGAAACTCTAGCGCATAAGTATATTGCTGGCGACAATATGAAAGAAGCGCTTAAAACTATTGAGCGTTTACGCAAAAATAAAATGGCGTTTACCCTCGATTTGCTGGGGGAAGCCGTAATTACGGAAGCTGAGGCGCAATTTTATCTCGATCGCTATCTCGATCTAATGACGCAACTTGTAGAAGCTTCTAAAAAGTGGACGCAGATACCTAGTATTGATAGCGCTGATGGCGAAATCTTGCCGCAAGTACAAGTATCTGTAAAGCTTACAGCCTTTTATTCTCAGTTCGATCCGTTAGATGCGACAGGTAGTGAAGAAAGAGTAAGCGATCGCATTCGCATATTATTACGTCGCGCCAAGGAATTAGGGGCAAGCGTCCATTTTGATATGGAACAATACGCCTATAAGGATTTAACTCTATCCATATTGAAAAAGCTATTGATGGAAGATGAGTTTCGATCTCGCACTGATGTGGGGATGACAATTCAAGCTTACCTGCGTGATAGCGAACAAGATACCAAAGATTTAATCTCTTGGGCAAAAGAGCGCGGTTATCCGCTCACAATTCGGCTAGTTAAAGGTGCGTATTGGGATCAAGAAACCATCAAGGCAATGCAAAAAGATTGGCAGCAGCCAGTTTACAACGAGAAAGCCGCCACTGATGCTAATTTTGAAACCATTACCCAGTTATTGCTAGAAAATCACGAGTATGTATATTCAGCCATTGGTAGTCATAACGTGCGGAGTCAAGCATTGGCAATTGCGATCGCCGAAACGCTAAATATTCCCCGCCGTCGCTTTGAAATGCAAGTATTGTATGGCATGGGCGACAAATTAGCCTCGGCTTTGGTAGCTAGAGGGCATCGAGTGCGCGTTTATTGTCCTTATGGCGAACTACTGCCCGGAATGGCTTACTTGATCCGGCGTTTGCTCGAAAATACAGCTAATAGCTCGTTTTTGCGCCAAAGTATGGAAGAATGCCCGGTAGAGGAGCTTTTAGCACCTCCCGTTGTACATAATCTCACTACCCCTAAAGTAAATTTAGGTTTTGCAAATGCGGCAGATACGGACTATGCAGACATGGAATTAAGAGAAAAATCTCATCAAGCTTTTGTTAACGTCCGCCAACAGCTAGGTAAGCATTATTTACCGCTAATTAACGGCGAATATCAACAAACAGAGCAAACCGTTGATTCGGTGAATCCTTCTAATTACAGCGAAGTTATTGGCAAAGTCGGGCTAATTTCTGTAGAACAAGCAACAGCAGCAATGGCGGCGGCAAAAGCTGCCTTCCCAGCGTGGCGCAAGACACCTGTAAAAGAACGCGCGGCAATATTGCGACGCGCTGCCGATTTGATGGAACAAAGACGCGCCGAACTATCAGCCTGGATAGTTTTAGAAGTAGGTAAGCCTGTAAAAGAGGCTGATAGTGAAGTCTCTGAAGCTATAGACTTTTGCAACTATTACGCTGCGGAAATGGAAAGGTTAGATGCAGGCTTTAGCTACGATATTGCGGGAGAAACTAACCGTTATATCTATCAACCGCGAGGAATTGCTGTAGTTATTTCCCCTTGGAATTTCCCTTTAGCGATCGCCGCCGGGATGACAGTAGCAGCTTTAGTTGCGGGTAATTGTACGTTACTCAAGCCTGCGGAAACTTCTTGTGTAATTGCGGCTAAATTTGCCGAAATCCTAGTAGAAGCGGGCATTCCCAAAGGTGTATTTCAATACGTGCCAGGAGTAGGATCTAAAGTTGGGGCTTATTTGGTCAAGCATCCTGATGTCCATTTAATTGCCTTTACAGGTTCTCAAGAAGTTGGCTGTCGGATCTATGCAGATGCAGCAGTTGTACAACCAGGACAAAAACACCTCAAGCGCGTCATTGCAGAGATGGGTGGAAAAAATGGCTTGATTGTCGATGAAAGTGCCGATCTCGATCAAGCTGTCGTTGGCGTTGTCCAATCTGCCTTTGGTTATAGCGGGCAAAAGTGTTCTGCTTGTTCGCGGGTGATAGTTTTAGAACCTATTTACGATGCGTTTGTAGAGCGTTTGGTGGAAGCTACGCGCAGTCTCAATATTGGTTTAGCCGAATTGCCTAGCACCCAAGTGGGTCCAGTAATTGATGCTAATGCTAGAGACAAAATTAAAGAGTACATCGAAAAAGGCAAGCAATCAGCCGAACTTGTATTAGAAATGCCCGTAGCTGATAGCGGATATTTTGTTAGTCCGACAATTTTTAGTCAAGTTGACCCGCAGAGTGCGATCGCCCAAGAAGAAATTTTTGGACCTGTAATTGCCGTAATTAAAGTAAAAGACTTCACCGAAGCGATTTCTGTTGCCAATGGTACAAACTTTGCCCTTACTGGCGGACTTTACTCCCGCACTCCTTCCCACATTGAACAAGCGCAAGCAGAGTTTGAAGTAGGCAACCTATACATCAATCGCACAATTACCGGAGCGATCGTTGCTAGACAACCTTTTGGTGGTTTCAAAATGTCTGGTGTAGGTTCTAAAGCTGGAGGTCCCGACTACTTACTACAATTTTTGGAACCGCGCACCATTACTGAGAACATTCAGCGCCAAGGTTTTGCACCTATCGAAGGCGCGCAATAGTTTTATGTTCACAGCATCTTTTCGCGTAGCGCGAGAGGTTTTTAAAAGTAGTTAAGGGATTGCTTTAGCAAAAAAACTAAGGTTTGGGGGTATGCCCCCAAACCCTTTTAAATAAAAGTTTTATCTAAATGCTACTAACTTCAGATGAAGGGCGATCGCTCTATTTCTCTACTCGGTTAATAAACTGGCATTTCTTGGTGACAGTGACTACAACGCCAGAAAATTCTTTCTAAGCTTATATGACGCAGCAAAGTGTAAGAGCAACAAGGGCAATCATACTTACTTATCTTAGGTTTGCCACTATACAACATTGTATTTTCTTGGCGGCTCCAAGTTAAATAACAATTCGGCGCTGGAGAAGACTTATTTAATACAACTTGCATTTTTTACTTGATTTTTGTGAATATTAGGCTCAACTTCTGCGATCGCAACTGGCAAGGTACAAAAGCTGGAGAGTGCAAGCCATCAAACCTCACTCAATGATTTTAAAAGCATCCCAGTCATTGCGATCGCTTTTACTGGAATATTTACAAGCTATTCAAAATGTCATTAGCTAGATCGAGTGAGAATATCACTGTTTAAATTCTCCATTTGAGTAAGGCGACTACCAACCCATTCCGCATTTTCCCGCAGGAGATGTAGAATACCTCCGTGAATCAAATTCTCCATCTGTATCCGCCCCTGTATAGGAGCAGGGTGTATAAATTTAGATTCCTTAAGTGTTAGCTTCTCCCCTTGAACTACATAGCGATTGGGGGTGTGAGTTAGGACGTGGGCAAGTAGCCTTTGCCGCATTTCCGGCAAAGAAAAGGCTACTTGATAAGGAGATTGGGGATAATCTTCTAAAACATTTTCAATTTCTGTAATTGCAACGGGCAATGTTAAGTTAATTAGTTCGTAGGGCATTTTATATTTCTAATGGTTGAGGTGTTGACGGCGCGATCGCAAGAAGTTATTTTTAAAAGCTTCAATTTGGAGGAAATGGTCTGAGCGGTCAAATTAATTAAGGTTCTGCTTCCCTCAATATGCAAATAAGAGTAAAAATAGCGCTCCAGCAACCAATAATTTAAAATTTGAAATGATTGCACCACAAGGTTTTTGGCTAAGAATTTTGTGGTGCAATTGTATCGATAAACAAGCGATGAAATAGCTACGGCAGAATTTGTGTTTCACGCCCTCAGAGGTTGCAACCTTACCTAAAAATAGGCATTTTTGGGCAATATTTTCGCATCCGTTGAAAATTTTAGATGATTTTCTTAAGGCGTGGAGCCATTGCGTGGCATTTCCTTACAGCTTTGCTGCCTTTGTTCCTAACTCAGGAAATAGCTTGGCTTGAATATAAGCATACTCAAACTTTGTTAAGATTTTGTGAATAAGTCAGTAGAGCATTCAAAAATGTATCCCAAGTAGTATCAGGTTCAAGTCAATAGCAACCAAACTATGAATAACAAAACTTGTTTATTTAACCGACTTCAGGGCTATCTTGTAGCAGGAGCTAATAATAAATAATTGTTTATGAAAATTCTGCTAGTAGAAGATGATGAGGGGGCGGCAGAAGTATTAAAAAATACTCTTATAAAGCAGCATTATTTGGTTGATGTAGCAATAGATGGTCAAGCTGGGCTGTCTCTTGCCGAATCGTTTGCTTACGATCTAATTGTGCTGGATATCATGTTGCCAAAGCTAGATGGTCTAGAGGTTTGCAAGCAGCTACGCCAGAAAAAAATTGATATCCCAATTCTACTATTGACAGTGTTGGACAGTAGCGCTACTAAAGCGATCGCGCTAGATACTGGAGCTAATGATTATCTGGTCAAACCTTTTGACACTAAGGAGTTATTGGCTCGGATTCGGGCTTTGCTTCGTCATCGAAGTCCGGCGCTGTCGTCAGTTATGGAAGTAAGAAATCTTAAGCTTGACTCTAATAGTTGTAGAGTAAGCTGCAATGGACAAGTTTTACCTCTAACTGCTAAGGAATACGCTCTAATCGAGCTACTTTTGCGTAACAGTCACCGGATATTTAGCCAAACATTATTGCTCGATTACCTTTGGCTATCGGAAGAAAGCCCGTCAGAAAATACTGTGAGAGCGCACATTAAGACTTTACGGCAAAAACTTAAGCAAGTTGGCATAGATGGATTGATTGAGACAGTTTACGGATTGGGGTATCGACTGCGATTAGGGGAAGATGAAGTTAAAAATCCGTCGGCGCTAATGGTTCGCTCCCAAAACAATGCGATCACTTCTGTAAATCCAAAAGAGCCACAAAGTTCGCCGTCAATAGCGGCCATTTGGGAGCGATTTAAGCCAAAGTATACAAGTCGCGTCACAGGTTTAGAAGCAGCGATAAAAGCCCTAGTTGCAGGGACGCTAACGCCCGAAGGCGAACAAGAGGCTATAGGGGAAGCTCACCTGCTAATTGGTTCTCTAGGTAGCTTTGGTTTAGCGGAAGCCGCGCGTTTATCCCGCAAAATTGAACAGATTTTTCGCTCTGGAGTCAAATTCTTCAGCAAAGAGCGAATTGAACAGCTTGAGCAACTGATTGCAGCGTTGCGCCAAGAAATAGAACGCCCTATGGCGACACAACCACCTGTTCAAGATAACGCTCCTATTAAACAGCAAAAACGACTGTTGATTGTAGATAATGATGTTCAACTAGGCGTGCAGTTAATCAAGGAAGCGGCAATTTGGGGAATTCAGGCACTTGTCGCTACAAACATCACCCAAGTACAAAATGCGATCGCCCAAAAATATCCAGATGTAGTGCTGCTCGATCTAGGCTTTGACGGTTCAACTGAGAATGGTCTAAATCTATTAGCAGAACTGACGAGCGGCGATCGAACCATCCCCGTGCTAGTATTCACGGCTCTTGAAGATTTTGCGATTCGGGTAAAAGTCGCTCGCCAAGGAGGACAAGTTTTTTTATCCAAACCTGCGCTGAGTGCTTCAGTTTTGGCATCAGTTGCCCAGGTATTACAGCAATCTCATATCATTCAAGCAAAAATTTTAGTCGTAGACGACGATCCTCAGATGTTGGATATTCTCCGCACTATACTAGAGCCTTGGGGGTTTATACTTGCTCTACTAGACGATCCCCAGCATTTTTGGACTACTTTAGAACAAGCTAACCCCGACTTGCTGATTCTAGATCTGGAAATGCCCCAGTTGAGCGGCATCGATCTATGTCAGGTGGTACGCAACGATCCCCACTGGAGTGAATTACCTGTACTATTTTTATCGGCTCATAGAGATGTAGAGACAGTGACGCGCCTGTTCGCCGTCGGTGCAGATGATTACGTCAGTAAGCCAGTTTTGGAACCAGAATTACAGCAGTTCTCATTCCGATAAAGTACAGCTTTAGGATTTAATTACTGTGAGGTCATGCTTAAGGTGTACTGCACTCAAGTGCGAACCGCTATAATTGCTCGTATCCTCAATCGGCTAGAACGAACCTACATCCTCCGTAAGCTGGCGGAGACTGATATCCTAACTGGTGTTGCCAATCGGCGCAAATCGATTCAAGAACTAACTCGCCTGCTGCATCTAGCTAAGCGCCAAGGTCAACTTGTATGCTTTGTCATAATAGATTTTGACCATTTCAGTCAAGTCAATAACCAACACGGTCATGAGGCTGGCGATCGCGTACTAAGTCGATTTGGGACGCTGTTGCAGCAAGAGTTTCGTAGTGAAGATGCGGTTGGTCGTTGGGGGGGTGAGGAGTTTGTTGTCGGGTTGTATGGTGCAACCCGGTTTCAGAGCAAAGCTCGACTAATACAATTGCTAGAAACTATGGGTCAGCAAGAATTTACTAGCGCTAGTGGGGAGTTGTTTCGGGTGACGTTTAGTGGTGGCATAGCCCAGTACCCAGAACATGGTACAGACTTGCAAGCTCTTTACCGTAGTGCTGATGCTGCACTTTACGAAGCCAAAGCCAAGGGACGCAATCAAATAGTAAGTTTGTAGGTATATTTGTTTCCACCTCACCCCGTTACCGGATTTCTCTGAGCAAGCTCGGCAATAATTAATACTAATTGCTCTAGATTGACGGGTTTGGCAATATGCCTTTGAAAACCAGCACTAAGAGTCTCACTTTGCTCATCTCCTCTCACGTAGGCTGTCAGGGCGGCAGCCGGAATCTGCCCTCCAAGCTCTGCACTAAGCTTTCGTACCTGACGAATGAGCGCGTAGCCTTCCTCCTTGGGCATTCCAATATCTGACAACAATACATCGTATTTCCCAGGGTTTGCTGTTAAAGAGGCGATCGCATTTTTTGCTGAATCAACTGCCGTTACTTCGGCTCCATAATGTTCGATCATTGTTTTTAGTAACTCTAGTAAACCCTCCTCATCATCAACCACAAGTACCTGCAATCCTTCAAGGAGCGAGGTGCTAATTGAAGGAGGTAAGGAAGTAAAATCTTCTTCGGCTATAAGTCTTGTCTCTAGGACGGGTAGCTGCACTATAAATGTCGCCCCCTGCCCCTTACCTAGACTTTTGGCGCTCACCGTGCCACCGTGCAACTCTACCAAATGCTCCACAATCGATAATCCTAGTCCCAGTCCACCCTCTGAGCGCGTGCTGCTGCTATTAGCTTGACGGAACCGTTCAAAGACGTAAGGAAGAAAATCGGCACTGATACCCTGCCCTGGATCGCTGACTTCAATTTGGGCAAAGGAGCCAAGGCGCTCAAGTTTGACTGTAATTCGCCCCGTAGCTGGCGTAAACTTGATGGCGTTAGAAAGCAGATTCCAAATTATCTGTTGCAAGCGGTCTATATCGCCAGAAATCTGGATGGTTTCTGGTTCAAGCACAGCTTCTATTTGAATATTTTTAGTTGCCGCCGATTGCTGGACAATATCAATAGCAGACTTGATCGTCGGTGCTAGGGCGATCGCCCGGAGGTTGAGTTGGAGCTTGCCTGTAGTAATGCGTGAGGTGTCTAAGATGTCTTCAATTAGCTTCGCTTGCGCTCTGGCACTGCGATCGACTATCTCTAGCGCCTGCTGGGTTTTGGCTGCGTCCAACTTACGATTGCGGAGCAAATGAGTCCATCCAAGTATAGAAGTTAGAGGGTTGCGTAATTCGTGCGAGACAATTGACAAAAACTCATCTTTAGCCCGATTGGCTATTTCCGCCTCAGAGCGAGCCGCCTGCTCAGCAGTCAACAAGCGATCGCTTGCTAGTGCAAATAGCTTCCGCTCGGTAATGTCCTCAATCGACAGCAACAGTTGAGTATCTTCTTGCAGAACTTTACACGCATTTAGTAGCATAGTTTTCTGCCCGATCTGCTTAAAACTATGTTCTACTTCAAAGTCTTGAATCGGGGTGGAATTTTCTAGAGCATTTTCTAAAAGCTCCCGCAGCCCTTGAAAATTCCACTCGCCATCTCCCAGATCGAAAATCGAAGCATGGGTAGTTTCCACAGGTGAAACTTGAAATTTTTGATAGAAGGCTTGATTTGCGTGATTCACTCGCAGTTCCGCATCAAGCACGAGCAAAGGCACTTGGACTGTTTCTACAATTGCTTGAGCATAATTGCGGGCGGATTCCAGCTTGGCGGCACTGCGTTTGAGGGCATCAATGTCTATCAATACCACCACTGCGCCGTCAATCTGGTTTTCTATAGTCCGGTAAGGACGAATGCGGAGGTTGTACCAGTACCCGGAAGTGGTTTGAACTTCTAGCTCTTTGGGGCTGAGGGTATTTATGACTTCTACAATCAAGTCTTCTAAGTTAACAATGTCAAGGTTGGCGTTGATATCTCTAAAGGGTCGTCCGATATCTGTGGGAATAAAATTGAGTAACTTTTGCGCCGTTGGTGTGAAACGTCGAACCCGCAAATCGTTGGTCAGCATTAAAATTGGGATATCAATACTTGCCAGCAAATTTGTCAGATCGTTATTGACATCATGTAGTTGCAGGTTACGACTGCGGAGTTCTTCATTAGTTGTGTTTAGTTCTTCGTTTGTAGATTGAATTTCTTCTTTAGCAGTTTCAAGCTCCTCATTGCTACTTTGCAACTCCTCGTTGCTCGATAAGATTTCTTCATTGGCGACTTTGAGGTCTTGGTTGCTCTGCTCCTGCTCTTGAATCACCGCTTGCAGATACTCGCCAGCCACCGCCCGCTCTTGGTTTGCCGTTGCCAGTTCCTGCCGCAGTCGAACCACTTCCTGCTCTAAGTCACTCTGCTCTACCTTTTGGGCATTTCCTTCCTGCCGGAGGTTGTTAATTCTGGATGTTGCTTCTTCAAATAAAACTACAAAGTAGTGTTCTTGAGAAGTCCCATCAGTAAAGAGAATCACCTCAAGATTAACAATTTTTGTGAGATCGCCTTCTTCGACTCGTAACCCTTCTTTTCTCACTAGCCTATCTTGCCGTTGTGCCTGATAAATTGCGGCGCGTAACACAATACGCAAGTCTTCTCGCACCATTTTAAATAAGTTAAAGCTTGGCTCTCCCGGCGAAAGTCGCAGATAAAAGCTAGTTTCGCCGCGAAGTTGCAAAACATCCATTTTGCGATCGATCGTTACACCCACTGGAGCATAGCGATTCAAGATTACCTTGTCGGTTTCTTTCTGTAAGTCAAAATTATTTATCAGAGGATTGTTGAGGGACTCCGGGTTATCCACCTTTGAACTTAAATAGGTGCTGGTAACAAAAGCAAAAGCTGGCAGATTTCCGGTTATTTTTTTGCTATAAATTTTATGCTTTTTATCAACTAGAGCAAATAAGTCCGAGTGTTGACCAGTGCTTTCCGAAATGCCTAACATTAGAAATCCCGTTGGGTTGAGGCTGTAATGGAAGATGGGTATGATCCGTTTTTGCAACACCTCGCCAAAATAAATCAACACATTGCGACAGCTAACTAGATCCAAATTAGAAAAAGGTGGATCGCTATTCAAGTCTTGTCGGGCAAATACACATAGTTGCCGAACAGCTTGACTCACTTGATAGCTGCCAGAGTCTAGTTTGATAAAAAAGCGGTGTCGGCGTTCTGGTGAAACATCCTCCATCTGACTTTCTTTATAAACTCCGGCTCTTGCTTGTTCAATTGCTTTCTCGCTGATATCGGTGGCAAATATTTGAATGGGCAGATAGTTCGCACCTTCTCCCAAAAATTCTAGCAAGCACATTGCAATCGAGTAAGCTTCTTCCCCCGTCGCACATCCGGCAATCCAAATCCGAATAGGTGACTTTGCTGCCTTATTTTGGACACTAACCGGAAAAACTTGCTCTTTTAATAGTTGAAAGGCTGAAGATTCTCGGAAAAAACTGGTGACATGAATCAGAATTTCTGCACACAGTGCCTTAACTTCCGCCGGATTATCTTGCAAATACTGCGCGTAATCTTCTAGCTCTACTAGCTTGTATAACAACATTCGTCGCTCTATTCGCCGACCCAGAGTGGTAGGCTTGTAGTGGCTAAAGTCCACACCTGCGCAAGATTTGAGCAAGGCAAAGATGCGCGGCATTGCCTCCTTGATTTGCGGAGATTTCACCAGCTTGGCTGTCGGCGGTTGAGCAATAAAAGGATGAAGACTAAGCTTTGCTAGTTCCTCAGCGATTTTTTGGGGAGGCAAAATAAAATCTACGTTACCTGTTGCCACTGCTGTATTTGGCATACTGTCAAATTTTGCCGTACCTTCACACTGAGCAAAAGTTACACCTCCGGCGGCTTTAATCTCTGTTAGGGTTGCCGAACCGTCTCCATCACCTCCAGATAAAATAACTGCGATCGCTCTAGAACCTCGCTCGGCTGCCAAGGATGTAAAAAAGGCATCCCCAGGCATATATTTTCCTTCCACCTTTTCCCGCGCCGCCAGTCGCAGCATCTCTTGAGCCAAAATCATTTTGGTATTAGGCGCAATGACGTAGACGTGGTTTGGTTCTACTACCGCACCGTCAATTACTTCACTGACAGGCATTTGAGTTTTTTTCGCCAAAATCTCCGCAAGCAGACTCTTGTGGTCGGGAGCTAAGTGCTGAATCAATACAAATGCCATCCCTGTATCGATGGGCAAGTATGTCAGCAATTGGATAAAAGCTTCTAGTCCGCCTGCTGAGGCGGCAATACCAACGATGGGAAATCTACTGTCTTGCGGCTGTGTAACGGAGGCTTCATCAGTGGATTGTGGAGCGGGCTGTTCGGAGTTCATAACAGAAAAATACTACCAGAACGATCGCTCGGCTCAATTTTTGATCCAAAATCGCTTTACTAATTTAATTCATCAGTAAATGATTTTGCGGAGCAGGGGTTATTAATGGTTTAACACAAGAAGCTAATTGTCTGCCCTCACCTATGGTACATCGCAACTCTTTCTACATATATTTTTTCAACAACAGTTCTAGCTTTTGTTTTGTTTCTTGAGAAACCTTATCAAAGGTCGTCAAAATTGCTTGCTTTAAAGCTGAATGCGCTTCGCAATTAGGTGGATTTTCGCTTAAACGCTTGACAGTTTCTTGAATTACTTTTTGGGCGTTAGCTGCATTGCGCTGTAAGTTGGCAATTACCATTTCTACCGTTACGCTGTCGTGGTCTGGATGCCAGCAATCGTAATCTGTCACCAAAGCTAAAGTAGCATAGGCAATTTCTGCTTCTCTAGCTAATTTTGCCTCTGGCAAATTGGTCATGCCAATAACTGTAGCTCCCCAACTGCGGTAAAGATGGGATTCAGCTTTGGTAGAAAATGTCGGACCTTCCATACATAGGTAGGTTCCGCCACGATGCAAAGTAACATCCGTCAAATTGAGAGAAGAAATCGCCTCCGTCAAAACTTTAGCTAGTTGCGAACACACGGGGTCTGCAAAAGCAACATGGGCAACGATTCCTTCACCAAAAAAAGTCGAAACTCTATTTTTTGTTCGGTCGATAAATTGATCTGGCACTACCATATCTAGGGGTTTGGCTTCAGCTTTCAATGAACCCACGGCGGAAGCAGAAATGATATACTCTACCCCCAACTGCTTCATGGCATGAATGTTCGCCCGATAAGGCACTTCTGATGGTAGCAGCGTATGATTGCGTCCATGACGAGCTATAAATGCTACAGAATTTCCTGCCAAAGTCCCCACAATTAAGGCATCAGAAGGCGAACCAAATGGGGTAGTAATCAGCACTTCTTCTACATCTTTGAGGGCATCCATTTTGTAAAGCCCACTACCCCCAATGATGCCAATTTTTGCTTCTGCCATCTTGCTTTTCCTCTATTTCGCTGCAATGTCCAGCTATTTTACTGGAAAGGAGTTGTTTTTGTTGACCTAAATATTACCTACTAACTGAATTAGTGGCTGAAAGCCTTGATTGAGCTAAGAGGTAATGTAAAAATTAGTATTTATTTCTAGTTGATTATTATTTTATTTTTGACATAAAAAAACCGTTCAAACTTTCTTCTCAAAGATCTGTCCAAGCGGTTGGATTAAATATTCAATTGGCTAAAGTTGTCTAAATTACACCTGTACCTTTACCACGGCGATCGCCATCCATTGTTAGTTCGCCTTCTTTGTCGTGGTTGACTTCTGCCAATTCTTGAGCGCGGTTAGCTTCGTCTTGCGCTTCCTCTTGTTTGCGATCGCCTGGTTCTTCGTAGTACATTTCTGGTTCAACGGCATAATTGTTTGCTAAACCCTCTTGATCTACCGTTGCACCGCCTGTAGTATCAAGGCTTTTGTCGGCGGCTTGTTCGTGAGCCGTTTCGCGATAATCTCCGCCTTCTCTATCCATCCGTGCGGCTACTTCTGCGGGGATAATGCCCCGATCGGCGCTAGAAGTATCCATTTCGTCGTTTCTAGTAGTTTTTTCTTTTGAACTTGCTTCGTTATTCATGAGTCTTGCCTCAAAAAAGGGCTGTTTATTATGTGTTTTAGACTAAGACTATTTTGAATTGTGCGTATCTACCTTCGGTCTTAACTCTTAGTTATGACTTTTATTTTTATTAAAAATTCAACAAAAAAGTATACGTTTCTTTACTCTTTTTCTAGCAGCCAAAAGCCACTATAAGTCATCCCCGAATTATCGGGTTGTACCAATAAAAAATGCAATCCTTTAGTTAATTGTTGACGCTGCGTGTAAGCAACCGCCGCCGAAATTACTTCTTGGTCAGTAAATGTATTCACAATGTATCGACTGCTTAAACCTGCTTCTAAAACCAATCCATTAGGATCGCCAGCAATATAGTTGAGCGCCACCGGATGGATACTTTGCAACCATCTTGCTAGTTGCATCGATTTTCTACCTCCATCAATCACAACTCCGGGAATCGCCACGGTAGATGCTAATCCTAAGTTGAGGGGTAATAAAAATTCTGGCATCTCTTTTACAGGAATTAGACGCTGAGCAAAGCCTTCTACAATGTCTCCGGCGCTAATTGTTGCAAAGCGCCACTGTTGACCCCACAGGTCTTCTTTTAGAGGTACGGGGGGTGGTTTATCGATTTCTAAAGCTCGATCAGCGCCGTTGTGGGAGGAATTTTGACGTTCTTGCAACCATTGTTTTAAAGCAAAGGTGCGGCGCGTTGCTTCTACAGCAATCCCCAAGTTTCCAGCCGCTAATTGAATTAAACTGAGCGATTGCGGACGAAATACTTGAATTAAATCTGGCTTTTGGTCTTTGCTTGCTAGTTGCAATTGCTCCGTTAGCCATTTAACGCCAGCTTGCGACTGGGGACAAACAGCAACGTACGTAAATAAGCGATCGCGATCGCAAATCAATAATTGCCACAATACTTCTTCTGCTGAGCCTTGCAGAGGAAGACGATAAAAGTCAGCCTGCCAAATATTCATGACTTCATTTTAAGCAAGAGAGGCGGTTTCGGCTCAATTTCTGGCAAAATTAATCACTCGTTCGGGGGGCCAAAAAAGGACAAAGGCATTTCCGATTAGGCGATCGCGATTCAAAAATCCCCACACATGACCGTCATAACTTTTTTTTCGATTATCACCCAAAACTAAATAAGAGTTTTTCGGGACAATTTGCGGACCCCACTTGTAATCTGGCTTGTTGGTAATATAATTTTCTTGCAACGGTTGATTATTGACATACACTCGCCCACCTTTGATCTCTATTTGCTCCCCTGGTAAGCCAATAACTCTTTTAATAAAGGGATCGGTTGACTTTTCTTTTGCCACAATTGCTGGCGGTGGAGTAAATACCACGACATCTCCACGGTGAGGACTTGCAAAGTGGTAGCTAATTTTATCTACAAATAAGCGATCATTGACTTCTAAAGTTGGTTCCATAGAGCCAGAAGGAATCAAATAGCACTGAGCGCCTGCTATCCGCACTCCAAAAGCCAAACATAAGGTCAACCCGACCGTTGTTACTCCTTCTTGCAACGAGTTTTCCGACTTGCTCAACCGAAAGCTTTGTAAATTTATTGACTTAGCAAATGATTTCACGATACTTCTCAGTATTTTTACTAGATATTAAGGGCAATTATATATAATTTAATCTATCAATATGCGTAATTTTACTGTCAATTGGGAGTGCGATACTCTGTAACTAATGTAAGATTAACCCATTCACCTTTGCTATTGTAAGTGCGAATTAGCCTTTGCCGCTCAAGAGGTGATCGCAGCCAGCCAACTTCGAGAAAAAAACCTGTGCCAAGGTTTAGCTGCAAAGGACAGGTAGAAGAAGCTCCATCTGGTAAGAGTAATACTTGATACCCACTATCAAAGCAAAGAATAGAACCTGTGATGGTAGCTTTTGATGTAATAGTGCGTTCGGGAATAGTAAGTTGCTGCCATAGCTCGTTTTCTCTCACCCGCTCAATTTTGAGCGAGCAAGAGTAAGTATCTGGCGATCGCCAATCTGGGTATAAAGTAACTGCTTCGCCTTGCCATGTCCCAACTAAATCATCTACTGCTAGTTGAGGTTTTTCCGGTTCTGTAGCTTCTGCCAGTTTTTCGCGAATCAGAGTTAATCTGTCTAACTGACCATTACTAAATAACTGAACTAATCGCAGGCGGCGATTTTGATGAATTAATCCTAGTTCTGCGCCAAAGTCGGCAAAAGGTGCGAGTTGAATTGAACCTGTAGAAAAAGCACCATCATCGAAAAATAAAATTCCCCGTCCCAATGAACTATATTCAAAAACTTGGTCTTCTGGAGGACAATTTGGAGGCAAGCGGCGGACGATTTGACGGATTGTTTGGTTATCGTTCAAACCTGTAAAAGAAACCATTGTGGGCGTATCTTCTACTAATTCTCCTTGAGGCGACAAGCGAGTAAAAGAACCATGCCATTGACCTAGATTTTCTAAAAAACACTGCCACTGAGATTTCATAATACAGGCACTAGCGGTACTTCCACAATAAAGCAAGTTTGCTGGCGATCGCTATCTACCACATTGATTGTTCCTCCTAAGCGGCTAAGTATTTGCTTAACTAGCGCCAGCCCCAACCCCGTACCTCCTTGCTTCCAGCGATCGCTATCGGGGATGCGGTAAAAACGGTCAAAAACTCGTTCGCGTTCGCTTTTAGGAATTTTTACCCCAGAATTTGTGACACTTATTTGCATTACTTCTTCCTTGTTAACGGCTTTAACTACGATTTTTTCGTTGGGAGGGGTATATTTGCAAGCATTGTCTAATAATTCTGTAAAAACCCGCCCCAAAGAAGCTGAGTCACCGATCAAATTGGGTACTTCTGGAGCAACTTCTAGAGTTAATTGCTGCTGTTGATTTTTTAGTCGTTGGTTAAAAGGTTCGATAATTTCTGGCAACCAAGTTTGTAAGTTAATTGATGTTAGTAGTAATGGTTGTACGCCTGCATATATCTGTTGTAAATCTAGTAAGTCGTCAATTAAATTTAATTCTCGTTCGCACTCATTTTGTAAGATTTGATAGTAACGGGCAACTTTGTTTTGTTCGCTTGCTGGTTTTCTTAGTTCTGCAAACAATTCTTGAGAACGATTCAAAGCTATTCCTAACATCTGAAGTGCCATCTTCATGTTGGCTAGGGGCGTACGCAATTCGTGGGAGACGGTGCTTAAGAAATCATCTTTGAGGTTGCTTAGTTTTTCTAATTCCTCTACTTGTACTTGCGATGCTTTATACAATCTTGCTTGTCTCATAGCGATCGCGCATTGGTTGGCGACTTGTTGTACCAAACGAATTTCAAGTTCGCTAAAAGCATTAATTTGTTGCTTAAATAACCATAAATCGCCTAATACACCGCGATCGTCAAAAATTGGGCAAGCCAGCATTGCTACTGTACCTTTGATCCCCGGTACTAATTGGCAAAATTGAAAGTATTGCCCTTGCAATAATTGGTTGTACCCATCTTGAAATTCAGCCATTTGCATGACTTTTCCTTGAGATGCGGGTAAGGAAGTAGTGTACTCGTAGCTAACCGTTGCGGTTCCTTCCTCAATATTGTACAAAGCACTATCGCAGCCATCAATATTTAAAGCTACAGCTAATTCCCACACTGCAACTTGCAAAATTTGGTGTTCATCTAAACTATCGCGGACATCGTCGCTAATGCGTTTGAGAATTGCCTCGTAGTCGAGGGATTGTTGTAATTCTTTGGTGCGCTCTTTAACTTGATTTTCTAAGTTGGTATTTAGCTCAACAACTTGCTGGTATAGCTCAGATTGTTGAATAGCTATAGATACTTGGGTGGCTAATTGCTTGAGCAAATCTATCTCCAATTGTTGCCACTGACGCGGCTGGGAGCATTGATGCACAGCTAGTAATCCCCAGAACTTGCCTGCATACAGCAAAGGCATAGTTAAACTTGCTTTGACTTGCTGTTCTTGCAAAAATTGGTTGATAGCAATATCGCTATGTTCTTGGATATTGTTAAGTACGCGCATCTCGCCCTGTTGGTATTGGGCTAAACGCTCCCTAAACAAAGGTGTAGCGATTTTTATATTTAGCAAGGAGGTGCAACTAGGTTGAGTAGATTCGGCTACCACAGTAGCTACACCAGTTGTAGCTTCAACTCGATAAACTACTACGCGATCGCAATTGAAAAACTGACGGACTTTTGTAACAGTGGTACTAAGTATTTCCTCTAAGTTTAGAGAGGCGCAAATCTGTCCGGCGATCGCACTCATTAATCTTTCGCGCTCGGTTTGCTGACCCAATTGCAGAATTAGATCCTGCCTTTTGGTTATTTCTTGTAATAAAGCTTCGTCAGCTTGAGAACTTTCCACTGTTTGCGATCCAACTTGCTGTCTTCAATAGTTAGGGCGACCTTACTTAGAAAAATAGTTTTTATAAAGCGCAATCGCGGAGTTGTTGTGTACCAAGGTTAACTTAGTTTTCGGCTCTGTCAAGGCGATCGCGCGACTGTAAGAAATATTAAAATGTTGACTAGGCTCGTTTCTAGTAATTAAATCGCTAAGAAAATTACGCTATTTACCTAACTATATTAGTTTAGCAAGCCTCGCGCGTAGTAAAGCTATACCTAGAGAAGATATCCTTTTTCTCCAAAGCCTCCATAAAAATAATCGTAACCCTCCCAGAGATGGTATAAATCGAGGGTTTGCATCTAGCTGGAGAACGAGTATCGATCTTTCTACGATTTAAGGCATTGCTCTAGCAAAGTTTCGATACTAGCGTTATGAGAAAGAAAAGAGAATAGATGTTTGTAACGCAGCTTACCTTCAATATCTGTGACAAATTGCCCTGGTAAAGGCGCTCCCAATGCTTGACCTAGTTTATAAGAATGAAACACCCGACAACTAGGATCGCTCAGTAGAGGCATTTTGAGGTTCAAATCGCTAATAACTTTTTGGCTTTGCACTTCGTCGGTACTAGCAATTAATAAAACTTCCACACCGATATTTGTAAACTTTTCGTAGTTTTCATTCAAAGCTTTAATATGCGGAAAGCAAAGCGGACAATACTGCTTTTCTGTAAAAATGCGCGTAAAAGCAAGTAGTACGGGCTGCTTGTTTCTATATTCTGAAAACTTGATCGTGCGACTATTGGTAATATCCGGTAAACTAAAACCCGGTGCTAAGTCCCCTACAGTCAAATCGTTGGTTGCAGGAATTGGCAACAAATTGCGGAAAAAACGCTCGTTTAGTAAGCCGCTAAAGTCATTAGAAGTCAGCATAAATAGTTAGTTCCCGATAATATTAAAGCCCCAATAAGCTGTAGATATTTAATCTTTTAGCATTGGGGCGTTTTTTTGGTTTAGTTGTTACTAGACGTAAATGTTACACCGAAGCAAAAAATACCTTTGACTTGACAGGATCGGGAACCATTGTTTGGTCGCCGGGTTGCCAACCTGCGGGACAAACTTCATCAGGGTGCGATTGCACGTACTGAATTGCTTTAAGCGTCCGCAACGTTTCATCTACACTACGTCCAAAGGACAAGTTGTTGATGGTGGCGTGTTGAATAACGCCGTCTTTGTCAATAATGAACAAACCACGCAAAGCGACCCCTGCTTCTGGATCGAGGACGTTGTAAGCGGCGCTAATTTCTTTTTTGATATCTGAAACTAGAGGATAATTTAGATCGCCCACACCCCCAGATTTGCGATCGCTCTGAATCCATGCTAGGTGTGAAAATTCACTGTCAACTGAAACTCCCAAAACCTCTGTGCCAATTTGCTTAAATTCGTCAAAGCGATCACTAAAAGCGGTAATCTCTGTAGGGCAAACGAAGGTAAAGTCTAGAGGATAGAAGAACAAAATGACGTATTTGCCACGATAGTCAGATAGCTTGAGCGTCTTAAATTCTTGATCTATTACGGCGGTAGCGGTAAAATCTGGTGCTGTTTGACCAACTCTCAAGCATCCTTCGGCTGCGTAATTTAGAGGCATTAAATTAGTTCTCCTTGATGACTTAGGCGTTTTATCAATCTGTTCGCGGGCAATTATTAGCTAGATTTTGCCCGGACATGAAATAATTGATTATTTACGAACTGTTACGAATATATCATAGTCATAACGATTTTGAGTAGCAAATGGGATTAGATACAAGAGAATGGCTGCTGACTAACGGGCTAGGAAGTTTTGCCAGTGGTACAGTCTGCGATGCGAGGACGCGGACTTATCACGGTTGGCTCGTAGCAGCACTCAATCCACCAAGCGATCGCACTATGCTGTTTTCCCATCTAGAAGCAAGTTTAGAAGTAGCTGGGGAAATGCAGGCATTGGGAACAAACTTTTGGGGTAGCGGAACGGTGGAGCCGTTGGGCTATAAGCTGTTGCGCTCTTTTACTATTGAGCCAAGTCCGACTTGGGTATGGGGCGAAAACCAGTGGCAGTTGACAAGACAAATAGTTATGCCCTATGAAGGGGATCGAACAGAAAAATTTTTGCATCGCGTCTTGATTCAATATCGCTATACAGGGAAGGAAACAGCAATTTTGCGCTTGCGATTGATGATTGGCGATCGCAATTTTCACCACCAACAAAGTGCCGAACCCAATTTACAGTTTTCCCAGTTGGTAAAACAAAATCAGCTTTATTTGCAAGCAATTCGACCAGAGCAAATAGGTACGCTTTGGCAGTTGCAATGGACGAAAGGAGAATATCAAGCACACCCCGTATGGTATTGGAATTATCAACTAATTGAAGAAAGTAAACGAGGATTGGGCGATCGCGAAGACTTATATAGTCCAGGCTACCTAACTATAAAATTGTCACCAGGAGAAAACCTAGTTATCGAGGCAAGTAGTGGTTCTCGTGAAGCACCACTACTTAAAGAGCGGGATTTTGATAGCGCCATAGAAGCCCAACAGCGTAGATTTAGGCAATTATTTTCGCAGCTAAAAACTTTTTCATGCCAGCAAATACTACAAACTGGAGATAGTTTTATTGTTTATCGTCAGTCGATTAAGGGACAAAGTGCGATTGCTGGCTACCATTGGTTTAACGATTGGGGACGAGATACGCTAATTGCTTTACCAGGACTTGCTCTAACTACAAAGCGCTTTGAGTTGGCAAAAGGACTGCTGCAAACCTTTGGAAGGTATTGCCGTAATGGTTTGATTCCTAATGCTTTTCCAGATACCAATAGCGAACCATTTTATAACAGTATTGATGCAACTTTATGGTGGATTGAAGCCTTGGGGCTGTATCTAGAAGCTACTCAAGATTGGAATTTTTTGGTCGAACAATACCCCACAGTTAGGCAAATATATAAAGCTTTTACTGCTGGTACGCAATACAATATTCAAGTTGATGCGGCGGATGGCTTGCTGGGCTGGGACGTACCCAATGTAGCTTTAACTTGGATGGATGCCGTAATTGATGGTCAGCCTGTAACTCCAAGGCGCGGTAAGCCTGTAGAAATTAATGCGCTGTGGTATTCGGCATTATGTTGGTCTAGAAGCTGGGCAGAGCGATTAATGACGCTTCAAGTTGAAAATAGCGATCGCTATTACAAGCAAGCTCAGTATTACGAAGGACAAGCCCAACAAGTAAAAAACTCTTTGCAAAAGTTCTGGAACCCAGTTGCTGGTTACTTGTACGATTTAATTGAGCCAGACGATCGCCCCAATGCCCAAATTCGTCCCAATGCCATTTTGGCTCTTTCGCTTTATCACTGTGGATTCGATCCAGTGCAAGGGCAAAGTATCGTCCAAGTAGCCAAAAATCGCTTGCTTACGCCCTATGGATTACGCAGTCTCGATCCCGCCGATCCGGAATATATAGGCAACTACGCTGGCAATTCTCACCATCGCGATCGCGCTTATCATCAAGGTACGGTTTGGATGTGGCTAGTTGGGGCATTTATCCGTTCGTGGCAGCGTTTTTACCCATCAGAAACTCTCCCTTTCAGTTTGCAACCGCTATTAGAGCATTTTCACAATTCTGGCTGCATTGGTTCTATTTCGGAAATTTTTGATGGCGATCCGCCTCACGCGCCCCAAGGTGCGGTTTCTCAAGCTTGGTCTGTTGCCGAATTAATTCGCCACTGGCACGATATCAAGTTTTAATGCTCGTCCCTATCTTGCCAATAATCCATTAGTTGCAATCGACTAACTTTGAGTCAAGGCAATTAGTCTAGATTGATGCCCAACTCTATTATTCAATTTACTTAAAAATTTTTATGGCTCAGGGTAGATTTGAACCGCCGGCATCAGGCTTATGAGTCCTAAGCAGCTAGATATCAAACCCTAGCCGACTATAGGTTACAGAATTGTTAACAAAATCATGACTAAATTCTGACTAAAAACTGTAGGAAGATTCCGATTACAATCTGAACTAAGAGTGTGGGGGAGTTATACCAATTCTTTATAAAATTGTGATCGCTCTCTCAATATTTTGCCTTAGTGATTCAGCGCAAGTATGCAACGCAGCTAATTCAGCATCCGTAAGCTTTAGTTCCCAAATTTTGGTAATGCCACTACAACCTAAACTACAGGGAACGCCGATAAAAACATCTTGCAATCCATACTCACCTTGCAAGTAAGCGGCTACAGGCAATAAACGCGATTGATTGAGTAATATGGATTCCACCATCAAACAAGTAGATGCTGCTGGGGCAAAATAAGCACTTCCTGTCTGCATCAATTCCACAATCTCTGCGCCACCATTACGAGTTCTAGTTACTAAACGTTCAATAGTCGCCTCATTTATCAATTCAGTAATTGGTACACCCGCAACCGTAGAATAACGCGCTAAAGGAACCATCAAGTCGCAGTGGCTGCCCAAAACCATTGTATGTACGTCCATCACGGGTACGCCCAATTCCATCGCAATAAAAGCTTGAAACCTGGCTGAATCTAATGCCCCCGCCATTCCCATAATGCGATCGCGCGGTAACTTTGTTGCTTGCCATGCGAGGTATGTCATCACATCCAATGGATTTGTAACGACAATAACAATTGCATTAGGAGAATAAGCGATCGCCGATTTTGCTGCTTCTACAACTATCTTGGCGTTAGTCTGCATCAATTGATCGCGACTCATACCGGGTTTGCGCGGTAATCCTGCCGTAATTACGACTACATCGGAGTCAACGGTATCCGCATAATTTGTTGTACCGCTAATTTGGCGATCGTGTAAGGAAATTCCTTTTGCTTCTAAAAGATCTAACGCCAACCCTTGAGGCATCCCCTGAACTATATCTAGCAGCACTACATCAGCTAAGTTTTTCTCAGCAATCTTTTGGGCTAGAGTGCTACCAACTTTACCCGCACCAATCACGGTAACGCGGGGCGAATTGTAGGCTGGGGAAGATTTGACGGCAGCTTGCATACAAAAAAGGCGATCGCACTAGGAATAACTGCAATCTTACTTAAATTGTTCTAACTGATCTACCCGCAGCCAAATGTTAGGCGTAGGAACTTGCCCAAACATTACCAAAGCGTATTCGCCTCTAACATCCAATACCTGCCCCTTGGTTTCAAACAGATAGGTTGGAAAACGGATATCACTAGCTTGCGCTTCTAAGCTATTTTCTAACTTTTCTCGGACAGCACGGACTGAATCGCCTTTCTTGACTGCCATAACTTACTCTAATACTTAATGCCTACTTAGCGATTCTAAAACGTTTACGCACAGAGTCAAGTAGGAAATCCCACTTTCTTTCTCAGCTTTTTCCCTGACACTGAGGACAGAAGTGTGTAGATCGCCCAGCTAACCTCATGCGCTCGATCGGCGTACCACAGATTCGACAAGGGTTTCCTGTGCGGTTGTAAACCCATGCTACACCACCATAATTGCCGTTGACACCCTGGACGTTCAAAAAGTTACTAAAAGTAGTCCCACCTACCGCAATACTTGCTTCTAGCACTTGAATAATGGCGGCTCTAAGTTCTTTAATTTGCTCAATTTGCAAGCAAGTACACAAAGTTGCGGGTGGTATTTTGGCAATAAATAAGGCTTCATCAGCGTAAATATTCCCAATTCCAGCAATAATTGCTTGCTCTAACAATGCTGCTTTAATCGAACGACGGCTGTTTTTAAGCTTGGCGGCTAAGTATTCTACCGAAAACTCTGGACTGAAAGGGTCTAAACCTAATTTGGCAAGTCCTGTAATTACCGATGAAATCGCCTTTTCGGGGGGAACCCACCACATTTGTCCAAAAGTTCGCTGATCGACAAAGCGCAACTCGCGATCGCCTCCAAAAAATAATCTCACCCGCGTATGCTTATGTAATGGTTCGGTGGGATGCAACCATAGCAACTGTCCCGTCATCCGCAGATGAACCCCCAGGTAGCTAGAATCATCTAGCTGTGCCAGCAAATACTTACCCTGGCGTTGCCAGTGAGAAATTGTCTTTTTTTGCAATCGGGTCAAAAATTCATCCTTAGAAAGCGGGTAGGCGATCGTGCGACTAAGTAACACGTCCCCACCCGTAATTTCTTGGTTTAGAGTAACCTTGTCTAAACCGCGCCGGACTGTTTCAACTTCAGGCAGTTCAGGCACAATTTAACGAGATTCCGTACCTTGGTTGGCATCACCGACTACTACACCACTGCTATCGCCAGATTCTGGACTCGCAGCCGGGTTAGAAGCCTTTGGACTTGAAGGCGTACCCTGCCCTGTGGTGCGGGTGCGCTCATCAACGGTGGTTTGCTTACCACCAGTAGCCGCCGTAGAGGCTTTTTTCGCTTTTGCGGTTGGTTTGGCGACTTCCAATAATTCGCTGGTAGCGAAGTTATTGGTGTTTACACCTGCATAGTTCAAGTTGTTGAAGCGCACAATCACCGGATAGCGAATGCCACTTTGGTCAATTGAAGCTACTGTTCCGACATCTTGAAACCAGTAAGATTCTGGTCTGAGAACCCGCACTTTAGAACCACGTTCTACCATGAGTATTTTCCCTTTGATTTATTAATCGCCAAGTGAATACGGCTAATTGTTCTCACTCTACAACAAGGGCTGCAACGTGCTGTGCTATTTGGTGTTTAAGTTTTGTTGCTAGTTTCGGTGTTACAAGTAAATTAGTAGCTGCTACGGTAGTCTTTAATGCTTGACAAAAAAGCAGTTAGTCGTAAATTTTTAAAATTATCCTTATGATTCGTAGGCGTAAAAACAAAACTGGGCGAGTTTTATTAATGGCAGTAGGAGGCTTCATAGCCCTGCTAATACTAATTTACGGCGCTTTAGGTTTAACTCGTCCGCCGCGTACGAACTTGGAGCAACAATTGTTTCCTGGCATTACTTACCAGCGCCAAGCTGATTCTATGCCCCGCCAAATTATGTTACACGTTGTCACGGTGGATTTGACTACCCCAAACCTGAAGTTTTTAGTTACACCAGGCACGCCGGGAGTGGATAGCAAGGAAATCAAGGCACGGACTACTTCAAACTTTGCCCGCGAGTTTGGAGTACAACTAGCAATTAATGCCAGCTTTTTTCAACCTTTTTACGAACGCAATCCCTGGAATTATTATCCCCATGAAGGCGATCGCGTCAATATATTAGGGCAAGCTATTTCTAATGGCAATATCTACTCTCCAGGGGAAAGAATTTGGCCTGTAATGTGCATTGCTCCCAATAATTTAATTCAAATTCGTGGAGAAAAGTGTACGGAGGGTACGATTCAAGCTATCTCTGGCAATCGATTGCTGGTAGAACGGGGCGCTGCTGTACCCTTGGATATAGATGTAGCAGACGCTAAGTTTTTGCCTTGTACTGCCGTCGGAATTAACGAAACCGGGGACAAGTTGTGGATTGTTGTGGTTGATGGTCGTCAACCTTTCTACAGTGATGGACTCAATTTATCTCAGTTGACGGATATTTTTCTGGATTTGGGCGCGTACACGGTTTTAAATTTGGATGGTGGCGGTTCGGCAACTTTAGTTGCAGCGACTAAGGGGCAGCCAAGGGTGCTAAATGCCCCAATTCATACACGCATACCTATGCGCCAACGTCCAGTTGCCAATCATTTGGGCATTTATATCCAGTAGTTCACGCGGATAAGCCTGCCAACTGAGACTCAATAGCTGTTGGGTTAAGCTTGCGCCCAATGAAAACTAGCTGTGTTTGCGGCAATTCATCTTGCTGCCAAAGGCGATCGTAAAATTGCTCAAATCTTGTGCCTACTCCCTGCAAAACTAGACGCATAGACTTGTTGGGAACGCTGACAAATCCTTTAATTCGATAAATATCTTGCTCTTGGACGAGTTGTTGCAACTGTGCTTGTAAGGTTGTGGGGTTGAAGCTGCGATTTAAAATTACATGAGTTGAAGTAATCTCATCATCGTGATCGTGATCTTCTTCAGTGTCGTGATGGCTGTGGCGGTTGTCTAAATTGTCTTCTACTGCCGCTTGAAAGCCCAACAGAGTAGCCATATCGAGTTTCGCGCGATCGCTCTTGGCAATTTTTACACCTATTGGTAATTCTTGTTGCACCAAATTTACTACCATTTCTTGGGTAGCCCCATCAACTAAATCGGTTTTATTTAAAATAACTAGATCGGCACAAGCTAACTGATCTTCAAACAATTCTTGTAACGGCGTTTCGTGTTCTAGATTGGGATCGGCAAGTCTTTGGCTGTTTACGGCTTGCGGATCGCTGGCAAACGTCCCTTTGGCTACGGCTTCGCAATCAACTACTGTAATCACCGCGTCAACCGTGGCTGCGTTGCGAATTTCCTGCCAGCGAAAGGCTTTAATCAACGGTTTGGGGAGAGCCAAACCCGAAGTTTCAATTAGTATCCAATCTAGTTTGTCGCGCCGCTTGAGCAATTCCAGCATTGTCGGCAAAAATTCTTCTTGGACGGTGCAGCACAGACACCCATTAGTTAATTCCACAATATTTGCTTTTTCATTGGCATCATCGGGGCAAACTTGGCAAGAATTAAGAATGTCGCCATCAATACCTAATTCGCCAAATTCGTTGACTAATACAGCAATGCGTAGCCCTTGGTTATTTTGCAGCAGGTGACGAATTAGCGTAGTTTTACCGCTACCCAAAAAGCCAGTAATTACAGTAACAGGAAGTTTTGCAGCCATCAGAAAATTAATATAGGTGTAGTTAGAGTATTTTAATGGGACGAAGGCGATCGCGCGTTAATTCTCTTTAAAAAACTAAGGGGCAGATTTGGTAATTTTCCCCAGCCTCTCACTGAAAAAAACTACCAAACCTGCCCCACAAATCGACTTATTGCTTACTCTGCGGTAGCAAGTTCCGTGCTACCGCGAGTGCGACGACGGGTAAGAGTGTTAAACAACATTTGCCCGATAGACTTAATTAAGCTACCTTCCATTTCTTGAAATAGCTTCATATTCATGCCAAAAGCAGCATTTGCTTCTTCGACAATGCGATCGCCTTGAGCATCATCTATTGGTAGCTCGTCTAAAGCTTGCCTGTAGCCGACTTTAAACTGCTTTTCGTCGGGAATGTCTTTAAACTCATAAAAAGCCGTACCTTCGCCTTCTGCTAGGTTCATCGCCCGTACAGCGATATTTTTAAGAATTTGTCCCCCCGACAAGTCGCCAATGTAGCGAGTGTAAGAGTGAGCAATCAGCAATTGGGGAGCGGAGTTAGCGATTTCCCGAATTCTATCTACATAAGCTTCTCCAGCCGGAGAAAGCACGATTTGCGACTTCCAGTCTGCACCATAATAAAAGCTCAAGTCTTGCTCTAAACTGCGCTGACGGTTTAGTTGCTGGTAGTAGATTTTGCCTAGCAAAGGATGGTCTTTGTGGCGCTCCATTTCTTCTTCCATGGCGCTGTAGATAAAATAGAAGTTGCCAATTAGCTTGCGGTAGGAATTTTTTTCTACCACTCCTTTTAAAAAGCACTTCACAAAGCCCATGTTTTCCGCCATGCTGTGGGCTTTTTTAGTTCCTTCACGTAATTTTGTTGATAAATTGCTGCTCATGTAAATTTCCAAATTTTAAGGTTAATTTTTGTGGAATAGACGGGAAAAATTAATAGCCACTAAATCGTTACATTAAAACGAATTGATGAGAATTACTGTTAAAAATTCTAAAGCCAGCCCAAAAATGATTAATTTTTGGGCTGGCTAGAGGATAGAGAACTTAAGCCAAGAGCTTAAATATCAAGTTCTGCAAGGTTGAGGCGAGGACCATAGGTTTCGATAAATTCGCGCCTTGGAGCTACGCGATCGCCCATTAAGATTGTAAAGATGCGATCGGCTTCAGCGCCATCCTCAATTTCTACTCGCTTTAGGGTGCGCGATTCTGGGTTCATGGTAGTATCCCACAATTGAGTAGGCATCATTTCCCCCAAACCTTTAAAACGCTGGATAGTGTAGTTGGCATTAGCAGGAAACTCATTTTGAACCAAATTAGTAAGTTCGCGCTCGCTGTAACAGTAGTAGTGATTGCGTCCGCGCTCAACTTTGTACAGAGGAGGACAAGCAATGTAGATGTATCCTTGCTCTACCAGACTGCGCTGGTAGCGGTAGAAGAACGTCAAGATAAGGGTTCTAATGTGCGCTCCATCTACGTCAGCGTCAGTCATAATTACTATGCGGTGGTAGCGCAGTTGAGAAGCATCAAACTCCTCGCCCTTAACACCTAATCCTAGGGCGGTAATTAGCGCCTGGATCTCAGTATTTTTGTAGATTTTGGCATCGTCAGTTTTTTCAATATTGAGGATTTTACCGCGCAGAGGTAGAATTGCTTGGAATCTGCGATCGCGTCCTTGCTTGGCACTTCCTCCGGCTGAATCTCCTTCGACGATGTATATTTCTGATTCGCTGGGATCTCTGGTGCTGCAATCAGCTAGTTTTCCAGGCAATGGTGACGATTCTAATACAGACTTGCGACGCACGAGTTCTCGCGCGTGACGGGCGGCTTCGGCGGCTTTAAATGCCTGAATCGCTTTATCTAAAATTTGGTCGGCGACAGGGGGACGAAATTCTAAATACTCGGTAAGAACTTCTCCGACTAAGGAATCAACAATACCTCTAACTTCGGTATTGCCTAACTTTGTCTTGGTTTGTCCTTCAAATTCTGGATTGGGAACTTTGACAGAAATAACCGCCGTTAAGCCTTCCCGGACGTGTTCGCCACTGAGGTTTGATTCGTTTTCTTTGAGTTTATTGCGCTTGCGGGCGATCGCATTCATTGTTCGCGTCAGCACCGCCTTTAATCCTTCTAGGTGCGTCCCGCCGTCTACTGTGCGAATATTATTAGCAAAACCGAGCAAATTATCTGTATAAGAATCTGTACACCACTGCAAAGATACTTCTACTTGTACGTCGTTGCGTTCTCCCTGCACGTAGATAATTTCTTCATGCAGAGGTTGCTTGTCGCGGTTCATGTAGGCAATATATTCTTTAATACCGCCTGCATATTCATAGGTTTCTACTTTTGGTTCGTTGCTTTTGAGCAGTTCTAAGCGGCTATCAGTGAAGGTGATTTTTACCCCTGCATTCAAATACGCCAACTCTCGCAAACGTCCAGATAAAGTAATGTAGTCAAACTCTGTTCCGACCGTAAAAATTTCTGCATCTGGCTTAAAGGTGACAGAAGTCCCGGTACGCGGCTCTTTGTATGGTTTTGACTGGAGTTCGCCGATGGGAATACCGCGCTCAAATCTTTGCAGAAAAATCTTCTTGTCTCGCCATACTGTCACTTCTACAAATTCAGATAGGGCATTGACGACCGAAATACCAACGCCGTGCAAACCTCCCGAAACTTTGTACCCGCCGCCGCCAAACTTGCCGCCAGCGTGTAAAACTGTCATTACAGTTTCTAGTGCCGATCTTCCAGTTTGAGGATGGACATCGGTGGGAATACCTCGTCCATCATCGGTAACGGTTACAGAACCATCGGCGCTTAGCTCTACTTCTATGTGGGTGCAGTGTCCCGCCAAAGCTTCATCGATCGAATTGTCTACTACCTCGTAAACTAAATGATGGAGTCCCCTAGGTCCGGTTGTGCCGATGTACATCCCCGGTCGCATGCGGACGGGTTCCAGATCTTTCAGAACTTGAATCTGATCTGCGCCGTAGCTACTCGTCATGAATTGGGTTCTCCAAAATAAGGTTGCAGTCGCCTAGTGGCTGATAAAATAATAAATCACTTGTCAATTCTAACATAAAAGCCTCTATGGCGACGTTAGGGCAGTCTAAAGACCAATTCATTTAAGGGATGTACCCAGTTATTTATCTTAATTCTAATTTGATAGTAATTTGCGGCGCTACAGCTACAGGAAAATCTAGCTTGGCTTTAGCTTTGGCAAAAAGGTTAAAGGCAATAATTATCAGTGCCGATTCGCGTCAAGTATACCGCCAGTTTGATATCGGTACGGCTAAACCAACATTAGCCCAACAGCAAGAAGTACCGCATTATTTGATCGACATTTGCGAACCTACAGCGACTTTGACTTTAGCAGACTACCAGCAGCAAGCCCAAGGATTAATAAATTCTACTGTTGCTCCGGCTTTATTGGTAGGGGGAACAGGTTTATATATTCGCTCGATAGTCCAGGGGTTGAAGATTCCGAGAGTTGCGCCAAATAGTGAATTGCGAAGTCAACTGCAAAAGCTCGGTCAACTCCAACTCTACGCTATGTTGCAACAAGTCGATTCGGTGGCAGCCCAAAAAATTCATGCTAATGATTCTGTAAGGACTTTACGAGCGTTGGAAGTTTTTTATGTCACTGGTAGCCCAATTTCAGCGCAACAAGGGGAAAATCCGCCTAATTATCCGATTTTGCAAGTTGGCTTGGATTGTCCTAACTCCGAAGATTTACAAAAACGGATTGAACAACGCACCGAGCAAATGATCGCGGAAGGGTTAGTTGCGGAAGTAGATTTTTTGTGTCAAAAATATGGTGTCGATTTGCCTTTGCTCAATACTTTAGGCTACCAAGAATTTACACAATATTGGCTAGGTAAAATTCGCTTAGCGGAAGCTAGAAATTTAACAGTTTTACATACACGCCAATTTGCCAAACGTCAGCGTACCTGGTTTCGAGCTTATCCGGCGATTGAATGGTTTGATGCGGATGATTCAGAATTAGTCGAAAAAGTATGGCAGCGAGTACAGGAATTTGGGCAACAAACGCAAAAATAATGTTTGCTACAGTTAGGTGAAAAAGCCCCAATACCTTAAAAAGCTAGACTGGTTCATGCCAATCGAGCCAGATTTAGGGCGATCGCTAACAGTTTTGCATTTAATTGATAGGCTAAACGGTCAAATATCGCCGCACCAGAGAATCCGTCAAATCGTTGGTATAACCTTTAGCTGCGATCGCGCCTTTTTCCATAATGAAGAATTTTTGCGCTAGTTGCTTGGCAAAATCGATTTTTTGCTCTACGACTAATAGCGTCACCCCTTTCTCGCGATTGATGCGTTTGAGGGTTTCATCAATTTCTTGCACAATTGAGGGCTGGATGCCTTCAGTTGGCTCATCTAATAGCATGATTTGTGGGTCGCACATGAGTCCGCGCGCGATCGCAAGTTGCTGTTGTTGTCCGCCGCTTAGTAGTCCCCCTTGGCGCTTGAGATGCTGCTTCAACATCGGGAAAAACTCAAATATTTCATCGGGTATTTTCTTTAGTTTCTTACGACTTGCAGCTAATCCCAATTTCAAATTATCTAACACCGATAGATAGGGGATAATTTCACGTCCTTGAGGAATAAACGCAATCCCGTAACGCGACCTTTTGTAAGTGGGAATATTTGTTATATCGTCCGCATCAAAAACAATATCTCCTTTAATAACTTTATTTAAGCCGATAATGCTCCGCAAAAGTGTAGTTTTGCCCATGCCATTACGACCTAATATACAAGCTATATCTCCTTTTTCTACTACCATATCGACGTTAACTAAAACAGGAGTTTGTCCATAACCTGCTGATACATCCGTAAGCTTAAGCAGCGACATCGATTCGTTCACGACCTAAATAAACCTCAATAACTTTTGCATTATTTTGAACTTCTTGAACAGAGCCTTCAATTAGTTTTTCGCCTTGATGTAAAACCACAAGTTTTTGAGCAATTTGTTTGACAAATTCCATGTCATGCTCGATTACTATTACTGAACGATCTTTAGCTATAGACTTGATAATTTCACCCGTTGAATGAGTTTCATCTGAAGTCATACCCGCCGTTGGTTCATCTAGTAATACCACTGTTGGTTCTTGAGCAATTACCATACCAATTTCTACCCATTGTTTCTGTCCGTGGGAAAGCGATGAAACTTTGGTATAAGCTTTATCTAATAAACCAATTCTTTCTAAAACTCCTTCAATCTTTGCTTTTTTTAGTCTTGTAAGCTTCGATTTGATTGACGCTAGAACCGAGTGAGTTCCTTTAAGTGCTAATAAGATATTGTCAAATACGGTTAAATCGTTGTAAACATTTGGATTTTGAAACTTGCGTCCAATTCCCATCCGGGCAATTTCATAACGATTTTTATTAGTAATTTCTTTACCGCAAAAGTATACATGACCAGATGCTACTGGAGATTTGCCTACAATTGCGTCTAAAAGAGTGCTTTTACCTGCACCATTAGGACCAATAATTGTCACAATTTCTCGTTCGCCTACTTCTAAATTAATTCCCTTTAAAGCTTGAAATCCTGAAAAGACTACTTTTAAATCTTCAACACCTAGAATTGCATTCATATTATTTTTGCTTAGATTAGCATGAGTTTAAATTAATTATTGTTGCAGTTATTACATTTGAAGCCATCAAAAATAGTGCTTAACCCTTGACGATTTAACTACTATTTTTATTGGTTGCTCGCGGTACTAAGTTAAATCTTTTCGGAATTAAACTCATCAAACCATCCGGCACAAATAACACAACAACTAACAACAAAATTCCGACAATTAGTTGCCAATCTTGGGTTACTCTTTCAGCGTAATTTTGCACTTGACCTAGCAAAATAGCAGCAAATATTGGTCCAATTAAAGTTCCTCTCCCGCCAATTGCTACCCAAATTACTATTTGCGTACCAAAAGCTACAGCTAAATATACCGGAGAAATAAACCTATTTAACGGGACAAATAACCCGCCAGCCAAACCTGCTATCCCCGCCGATAGCGTCCACACAAAAATCTTGAAGCTGGCAACATCGTAACCTAAATAAGAAATTCGTTGCTCGTTTTCTTTGATCGAGCGCAAAATTAAGCCAAAGTTAGATTGAGTAAGCAACCAACTACCAATCAAGACAAGAGTAGCAAAGCCGAGAATGATGTAATACAAACCCAGTAAGGGAATATCTATACCAAAAAAACTGAGGCGAGAAATATCGGTAATGCCATTAGTCCCGCCAGTAAATGCTTGCTGACTAACAAAAAAAGTAGTTAGCGCCGATGCGATCGCTAAAGTGATAATGGTAATGTAAACTCCACTAACTTTGGAGCGAAAAATAAACCAACCGATAATATACGCAAAGGCTGCGGGTACGGCGATTGTGGCAATGGCGGCGATAGGGAAAAACTTCAATGGTGCAATGAACCAAGGCAATTCTTTTAAGCCATTCCACACCATAAAATCGGGCAATTCTCCACCATAAGTATTTGCCGTCGATGACAAATTAAGTTTTAAATAATATGCCATAGCGTACCCGCCAAGGGTAAAGAAAACGCCGTGAGCAAAACTTAGAATTCCTGTAAATCCCCAGACTAAATCTAGAGATATGCCCAAAATTCCAAATAGTAATAGCTTTGCCATTAAAGCTGCTTGAAATTCTCCTAATACAAATGGCAAAATTATAAAGAGTAACAGAATAATACCTGTCGTCGTTAATAATTTGACAGGAATAGTAGCTCGTTGAACGCCACCCAGTACATCAGTCATTTTTTTATTTGCTCTAGGTTTTTACAAATTAATCATTAGGCTCTTTTTTGAATGGTAAACAAGCCTTCAGGACGATAGCGAATCAAGATAATTACCGCCGCTAAGACTATTACCCGCGCCGCCGGATCGTTGAGCAAAAATGCGAGCGCAGCGTTTGATTCTCCAATCAAAAATGCTCCCGCCAAAACCCCAACTAATTTATCTACGCCGCCCGTGACAACTACCATCCAAGCATCGACTAAATAATCTTGTCCCATGGGCGGTGCGACACTTTTGAGCGAAGAAAGCACAGCGCCCGCAACCCCCGCCAAGCCGCAGCCGTAGGCAAACGTTACCATATCGACGAAACTTGTATTGACTCCCAAACATTTTGCCATGTCGCGATTTTGAGTTACGGCGCGAATTTGCCTCCCTAGAGAAGTACCGTAAAGCAAGTAAGCTGTCAGCGCCAATAATCCGAGTGCAATCGCCACAATAAACAAGCGATAGTAAGAAATTGTAATACTTGCGCCACTATCAGGATTTGTAAATACGTTTAGGTTTCCTGATATATAACGGGGAGCTTTGACATATTTTAACTGCGCCGTAAAAATCAGTTTGACTATGCCTTGAAGCACAATGCTCAATCCCCAAGTAGCAAGTAAAGTCTCTAAAGGACGACCGTAAAGCCGTCTAATTATAGTTAGTTCGATAATTGCGCCAATAATTGCTGTAGATAAAAACGCAAAAGGAATTGTTAGCACTAAATCCATTTTGAAAGTGGATTGCATGACAAATGTAGTGTATGCGCCTAACATGATAAATTCACCATGGGCTAGGTTAATTATTCGCATCACGCCAAAGGTAATTGCTAATCCTAAACCCGTTAATAATAAAATACCGACAATGCCAACACCATTGAGAAGTTGGTTCGTAAACGTTACTAAATCTAAGCTTTTGCTGGATGAAGCTTGTGCTAATAAATCAATTATGGATAGATACATTACATATTGCCCTATTAAATTAGTAAAAATCTCTAATCCTTAAATAAATTAGAGATTTCAAGTTAATGCAACTACTTAAATTTTCAAGTATTCAGTTTTTAAGTCTGCGCCAGTTTCCTTAATTGAATTGCTGCGCTTGTCGGGAACTCCATGAACGCAAGTGCGACCTTTGTAAAGCGCCTGACTCCAAGGAATCGGCTTTACCGCCGCCGGGGTGGCAAATACTATCTCTGCTTGACCATCAGCTTTCCACTTACCAATTCTGGAATACAAGTAGGTGTGATAGTTGTCGGGATCGCTCTTGACTGTACCTTGGGGTGCATTGAAAACTTGACCGCGAGTTGCTTCCCGTAAGTTGTCAGGAGTAATTTCTTTGCCCTCATTTAACAACTTCTCCATTGCTTGCGCCATAAAGAAAGTTTGCAAGTAAGCGGCTTCCATAACTCCATTGGTTACTCGATCTTGACCAAATTTTGCTTTAAACTGCTCTACAAATGCTTTATTTTCTGGCGTATCTACACTTTGGAAGTAGTTAAAGCTGCTGTAGTGACCTTCCGCATATTCCGGTCCCATTGCTACAATTTCTTCCTCAGTTGTGGGATAAGCCATAATTGGAGTTTGAGCAGCAGTGATTCCAGCATCTTTATATTGCCTATAAAAAGCTGGAATACTGTCACCGACTAAATTGCTGAGAACAAAATCGGGGGAGGCTTGCTTGATTTTGTTGATAATAGTGATAAATTCGGTGGTTCCCAAAGCTGCGTACTCGTCACCGACAACTTCACCACCAGCTTTGACTAATTCTGCTTTGGCGATCCGGTTGCTTTCTTTGGGATAAATATAATCTGAGCCAATAAAAAATCCTTTCTTGCCGAAGTTTTTGGCACAGTAAGGAATAGAATCGGTAATTTGCTGGTTAGGCGCTGCGCCCGTATAGAAAACATTAGAACTGCATTCGTTGCCTTCGTAGTAAACCGGGTAATAAAGGATGGCGTTTTTTTCTTCAAAAACTGGTAATACTGATTTACGACTTGCTGAAGTATAACAACCAAGAACGCAGGCAACTTTATCTTCGTCAATCAAGCGTTTGGACATTTGGTTGTATAAGTCCCAGTTGGAATCGGGGTTGACAGCTACTCGTTGCAACTGCTTACCCTTAATGCCTTTGCCGCCTTTCCAGGGACCTGTACCTTCATTAATTTGATCGATCGCCAAAAAAGTCGCATCTTGCAAAGACTTTTCTACAATGGCGATCGTTCCCGTCGTAGAATACATAACGCCAATTTTGATCCCATCACCGGAGGCTGCGGGACTAGAATCACTACTAGAGCTTTGGGCTGAAGGCTGTCCGCCACCCGAACAGGCGGCAAGCGCTCCACTACCAAGGACTAACGAGCCATACTTGATAAACTTACGGCGATTGATGCCACCAATTATAATTAGGGGTTCGCGGGATGTCATTAAATTAAACTCTCCTTTATCTGCCTTCACAAGGCTTTACAAAATAGATGCTATGGCTGACTTTTTAGTTGTTCGTTAATTATGTCCAATGACATCGTTTAGGTAGTTAGGCAGAGTTAAATTACTTATTTTTCAGGTTGAACCCCAAATCCAAAGCAAATCCTCATCGCTAAACTAACTGTGTTCAACGACCCAGAAATAGCAGCAATTTTTATAGCCTTAACCTGGGTTCACTACAACGCTTCATTGAACTCAAGTGTTAGGATTACCACAATTTTTTTTATCTGTGTTGTTACTTTAGATACACTTTTTTAGACACTTAGTATATTTTAGGTACGAAGGGAGGCAGTGGAGAAAATTTAAGTGTTCGGTTTGAGGATGCTGAGGTCAAAGACAAGCACAATCATACAGGCACAACGGCATACTTGTTAGTGCGATGGTAGATAGCACGATAAAATAAGTTAGAAAATCTACTCGTATTGTGATGTAGCATGGAAATTCAATTGAGCAAGATATTTCTTGCCAAGCCTGCGTTATTTAGGTATTTATGACTGCCTTGATTTTAGGCGATCGCCTATAGATATCCCCTAAAATTATTTTTTAGAGTAATTCCTATGGACAACAACCTAGGGCTAACTCCAATGCACATGACGTAGCCAAGGCCAAACTCCAGTGTTTCTCCTAACTTTGATGCCTTTGCTGCTATCGTGAATTGCATTGCTCAAATCCTCTGTTGTGAAGGTGTAGCCTAATTGATGAGCAATATTTAAAAATTCTTGAGCGTTAGTCGCTGTCTCTAGAGTTTCTCTTAAAGTTCTATTTTGGGCTGCATCAGCGAGAAATTGAATGGCGTTTTTCTTACTCATTTTGTTACTCCTTATTGAATTGTCTTGTTTACTAACAAACAATATTGTTGCCAAACTTAGAGTACCCAAAATGATTTGGCAAAATTACACTCACTCTTTATCTTTGGATGAGCCTTTCACCTACGTATTTAGTTAGATGGCGATCGCACTAGAGCAAATATTGAGTTTTTGGCGAGTCAAGCATACAGGAGAAATTGCCGCCCTAAGTGCAGCTATTTTGTGGGCTGGATCTTCAGTAATTTATGGGAGGTTAGGGAAAGAAATTGTCCCTTTACACTTAAATTTATTTAAGGGTGCGATCGCAATTATTTTATTGGGTTTAACCTTATCAGTGCGTGGCGAGTTATTGCCTGTCATAACCACAACCAACTTTTGTTTACTCTTACTGAGTGGTGGTATAGGAATTGGTTTAGGCGATACAGCATTTTTTGCGTCGTTAAATTGTTTGGGCGCACGTCGTACTTTACTAATGGAAACTTTAGCGCCGCCAATCGCAGCATTTTTGGCACTCATTTTTTTGCAAGAACGTTTAAAAGCTACTACTTGGGTTGGTATTTTACTAACTGTTGTTGGCGTTGCTTGGGTTGTAACGGAGCGAGTACCACTTACAGAAGGTCGCCCCGTACATCTGCGAAAAGGAATAATATTTGGTTTGATAGCAGCAATTGCTTTAGCACTGGGCGGGATTTTAGCACGGGCAGCACTTGCCGATACCAGTATTTCTCCTCTCTGGGCGGCACTCCTGCGGATAAGTGCAGGAGTTGTCAGTTTATTACCATGGTTGCGTATTCAGCAAAACCCTTTTGCCTACAAACAGCCACCTATACGAGTCTTTGTAGGGATTTGCTTTGCTGCTTTTATGGGAACTTACTTAGGAATCTGGTTGCAACAAACAGCAATCAAATTTACGGAGGTGGGAATTGCTTTAACTTTAACTAACACCGCACCTTTATTTATATTGCCAATTGCAGCCTTCAGCGGTGAAAAACTGAGCATTCGAGCGATTTTAGGGGTAGCGATCGCAATTTTCGGGGTAGCGACCATCTTTTATCTAAGTTAAGCGGCTTTTCTGTGATTATTGTTACTTTTTTAATTTGTAAAATGGAAATCATTGAAGGCACATCTGCCAGCGAATTGTTATTTGGCAGCCAAAGCGATGAATACTTTTTTGGTAGAGACGGCGAAGATAACTTATTTAGTGGTGGTGGCAACGACTTCTTGTATGGTGGAAACGGCAACGATGGCTTGTATGGTCAAAATGGTAATGACTTTTTGTTCGGTGGAAATGGTAGCGACCTATTGCACGGATATACCGGAAATGACACTTTAGCCGGGGGATGGGGGGACGATCTGATCAATGGTGCGGGGTTTGCCTACAACGATTTTACCAGTTCGCAAAGCTCCGGAGATGGAGAAGTGGACGTTTTAACTGGTGGTACAGGTAAAAACACCTTTCAATTGTGGGGTGGTTCGGGACGTAGTGGAATTAGTTTTTACCAGTTCGCAAAGCTCCGGAGATGGAGAAGTGGACGTTTTAACTGGTGGTACAGGTAAAGACACCTTTCAATTGTGGGGTGGTTCGGGACGTAGTGGAATTAGTGTTTATTATGATTCAAGCAACACAAGTAACTACGCTTTAATTAAAGACTTCAGTCTGAATTAGGATTCTATTGCTTTAACTAGCACGGCAGATGGAATAGGTAGTGTTAGGTATTCATTAGGTGCATCTCCTAGCGGCGTACCTACAGGAATAGGAATATACATGGATAAGGGTGGTAAGCTAATAAGCACTTAAGCTGCAATATGATGGTTATTCCCTTTATTTTTGATCTTGCGATGCCATTCAATTACTAACTCGCCTTGATTTAACAGCCTATCCAGTAGTAGCTTCAATTCATCTACT